>JANMCB010000013.1:0-2366 GCA_031360805.1 Rhodoferax sp. | reverse complement strand
ACCCAGCAGTGGACGGTAAGCAGCCCTGAAGCGCAAGGCATGGACTCGGGAGCCCTGACTGCTTTGGTGGATTTTGGCGCAGCCAATGACATGGACAGCCTGGTTGTCACGCGGTTTGGCAAGGTCGTGGCAGAGGCGTATTACGCGCCGTTCAAGCCTGGCATGCGCCATCGCCTGAATTCCGCCACCAAAGGGGTTGTTGCTGCACTCACCGGCATCGCCATCAGCCAGGGACAATTGAAGGGCGTTGATGAACCCGTGCTGGGGTTCTTCCCCGGTCTGGCAGGCGCCAACGCGGATGCCCGAAAACAGGCCATCAACATCACTCACTTGCTGAACATGACCTCGGGAATTGACTGGATCGAGCCTTTGAACAACAACCTGCCCGAGTCGCTCTTTGCCATGCAGCGCGATAAAAACTGGGTGCAATTTGTTTTGAACCGCCCGATGGCCGATGCACCGGGCACCCGCTTTAACTACAACAGCGGCAATTCGCAACTGCTGGCGGCCATTTTGACCCGGCAGGTTGGTATGCCGCTGGCCGACTTTGCGGCGAAGCAACTTTTTACCCCGCTGGGCATTTCGAATTTTGATTGGCGCCGTGATCCACAGGGCATCAACATGGGTGGCGTGGGGCTGTATCTGACAACCCGCGACATGGCCAAAATCGGCTACCTTTACCTGCGCGGCGGCGAATGGGAGGGCAGGCAAATAGTGCCGCGCGCCTGGGTCAGCAAAGTATTTGATGCATCGTTGCCCATGGCCATTTCAGCCAATACCGACTGGCGCTATGCCGACCAATGGTGGACGGTGCCGGCCCGTAAAGCTTATTTGGCCGTGGGTTTTAACCGGCAACTGATTGTGGTGATGCCCGAAAGCGGCTTGGTGGTCGCGACGACCGGGCGCAAGAATTACCCATTTGAAGCCATGCTTGATTTAGTCAGCGCCACGGCGAAGTCCGAAACCGCGCTGCCGCCCAACCCGGGTGGTGTTGCAGTCCTGGAAAGGCGGCTGGCCGGCATTGCAATGGAGACGCCAAAGGCTTCAATACCCTCCAGCCTGGCCAAAACCTTGTCGGGCAAGACCTACCGCCTTGACAATAACAATTTGGGACTGAAGGAGTTCACGCTGCACTTTGATGGCTATGGGTCCTACGAATTGGTGAGTTACGTGGTGCGTGGCAGCGAAGAAACCCGCAAGATCACGCAACCGCTCGGGTTGGAAGGCAGGTACGCCGCAACCGATCCAGCCAATGGCCTTGGTGTTTTCAGCAAGGCTGATTGGACCAATGCAAATACCTTGAAAATTGAAACGCGCCGCCCCGAGGAAGGTGAGGCATTGACCTATGTTTTGGAATTTATCGACAGGCGCGTGGTGATCAACTTCAGCAATGAACTTGGGTATCATGTGCAGTTGACGGGCACGCTGGTTGACTAGCGACTTGCCCGGGGCTTGCAACCAGGTGGCTCAGTCAAATCACCTGCTTGATCGCATCACGCCACACTGCTGCCAGCTTTGTCCAGCCTTTCGCGTTGGGGTGAATTTCGTTCAGCCAGTCTGCGTCGCTGCCGGTCGAGCCTGCGGCGGCAGGGGTCAGAGTGCCGTCGGTTGGAACGATGTGGACATTGGTGCGGCCCTGGGCCCAGCCCACCATCGTGGTTTGAATGTCATTGAACAGGCTGTCGGTCAGGTCAGGCCACAACGTGCCGGGAATGCTGTTGGTGTTGTAAGCCTCAAACAGCCAGCTGCGCCCGTCCTTCAGGGCGGGGGCGTTTCGTGCGGTTGGCGTGTCATAGCTGTTCAGGAAAATGGGCGTGCCGGCATGCTTGCTGGCTTCAATCTCGTTGTGAATGTTGTTGAAACTCGGGTCCAGCCAGCGGTTGACCAGGTCGGCAACCGCGTCTCTGCGGATGCACTCGTGTCCGCTGGCGGGCAGTGGCTGGTCGCGCAAGTCGCGCAGAATGCCTTGGCCTGGTCCTGGGTCGCGGGCGGCGTCGATGAAATCGTTGCCGCCTGCGCTGAGCAGGATGGCGTCAAACTTCCAGTTAAAGGTGTGCCGCAGCCATTGCCTGAAATCTGGATTGAGGCACTCATTGATGCGGCGAATGGTGTCGCCAAATCGGGAGAGATTGATGAACAGGCAGTCGTCGCCCAACGCGTCCATGGCCGGCGCCAACTTTGCCAGCAGCGACGGCTGGGTTACCGAACTTCGGTCCATCCAGGAGTCGCCTTCGACCAGGAAGCGGTACTTGAATGTTTCCGGAGCCAGGCCGTTGTCGAACTGCTTCTGAAAATCATTGCTGTTGATGACGAGGCTTGGCATAGCGTAGCTCCTTCTGAGAAAGAATGCTCATTGCGCTTGAATC
>JANMCB010000533.1:0-2987 GCA_031360805.1 Rhodoferax sp. | reverse complement strand
ACCCGCACCTGCAGAAGTTGATGCGCGCATCGCGGATCCCAACGCATCTGCTGACTCTTTGACATTCGTTTGTCGATCAACTGATTGACCGCAGACTCAACAAAGGCGCTGGATATCCGCTGGCCCGCTCGATACCGTTGGCCATAGTTGGGCAACGAATCCAGATTGTTGGTCAAGTAGGCGATGAGCTCGGCTGTCAGCTTTCGTATGAATCTGACGGTTGCCTTTTCCAACAACGAGGGGCGTTTGGTCGTGCTCAAAATTGTACGCAGTCGATCCAGCGCTTCTCCGCCTCTGCCATGCCACAGCCGCCATTTCAGGCCAGAAGCAGCGATTGAGAGTCGATCATGATCGAATGCCTTGAGTTCTCTGCCAGCTGCTTTGCTGTGAACCACATTGCATAGCTTGGCAACGCGGGTTTTCAGGTGGTACCAATCCAAAATGTGTCTGGCCTCGGGCAAGGTCGCAATTTGCCACTGGCGCAATTGCGTGGCGCCGTCGGTAAAGACCTCGATGGCAGCTTGGTCGGCGCCGAAGTGATCCAAGACGACGCGCACACGTTCCTTGAAATGCGCGTCAACGGTCTGAACAAATCCCAGACTGCGCCGGCCAGCGCCGCCCTGTATAACGCGTCCCGCGACCACCTCAAATGATTGTTCTTTCTCGGGTCGGCAATGTCGAAGGTAACCGCCATCCAAACCGACAACGGTAGCGCCTGCAGCGGCAATTGGTCTGGTTGTCGGTTTTTCACTGACCAACCCGCAGCGGTCCAAATGCCGCCCGGTTGCAAGGGTATGGCGACGCATTGCACTGATGCTGCTTGCCTTGGTGGCGGGAAGCAGCATGCTCAAAAGCTCTGAAGACTTCGCGTACGGGATGCATGCCGACAGCTGGCTTTGTACGAACTCCAGTTCGGCCGAGATCCAGCGCTGGCGTTTGCCATGGTTGATATCTTGTCGGTTTTGATTGCAGCCGCAGGCTCGCCATCTCGGAACACGGGTGGCAACGTCACCAAACAAGCTGCCGTAGTGAATCTCGTGAAAATCCTTCAACTTGCGCGCCAGGCCGCAATGCAGGCAGCGCCGCTGCCTATTGGACATCCGGGTGACTTGCTGTTCGACAATTTCCGTTTGAAGGTTTGTCAGGAGGATTTTTGCCTGAGCCAGGCTCAGACCAAGCGTCTGGACAGAGGGATTGGACTCCATTCTTCCAGCCCATTTGGCTGGCGGCATCAGTTCGTTGCCGTTTTCACGAAGTGTCAACGAGAGTTCAAATTCCATGGCAATCTCCCAGGGGTCGAAGTTCGCAATCATGCGACCTCGGGCGAAAAGCGACAATCTTTGATTGGTCAGTGAACACTCACCCCACCAAATGAACTGCTCTCTGAGAACATCCAACGCTTAAACCTTACTTCACAGTCCTTGGCCGCCTTCTGCTTGCCTTCGTCGATTTGTTTTTGAACATACCGTCGACAAGCTTCTCCGACAGTTATTTCAGTAGTCGCCCCGCCTTTGTCCAGGTGTTCGAACCAGCCGCGAGCTGTTTTTTGAGCGATGTCAAAACGCAAGTTGTCAGCTGACTCGGAGAAATTCCCCATCGCTTTGTAGGTTTGTTTGGCAGTACTGGCATCGAGTGATCTGGCAACCCAAGAGCCTCCAGGCCCAACTATCATCTTGCGGTAGCCCAGATATCGCCCTCTAGAAAGTCGATGCCAATAAGGTTCTCTTCTGATTTTGAGTTTGTCCCTTGCTGACACGGAGTCAATTTTGATGCCCATGAGCATAAGACTATACAGGAAGAGTACGGAAAAAGTACGGAAAACCTTGACGAACCTCCTCGAACTGAAATGAACGTAAGTTGTTGATTTATATCAGTTCTAGAACTTCTGCGAACCACGAAACAGTGCGTTTCTCGTCATTCACACTGCTGGGGTCGGAGGTTCGAAACCTCCACCGCCCACCAATTATTTTTAGAGATGACGGACTTGCGAAGTTTCGTGAGTCCTTTTTTTTGCGAGGAGTTATACTCGTCGGTAGAAAATAATCCCAACACGCCTGGAGACTCAATATGGCAACTCTTCCACTTGCGGGTATACGCATTCTTACCATGGCAGAGCAATATCCCGGGCCCTATGCCACCATGTTGCTGGCAGATTTGGGGGCGGACGTCATCATGGTCGAGCGCCCCGGCAGTGGCGACCCGTCGCGTCGATTCGCAGGGCTGTTTGCAGCATTCAACCGGAACAAACGCTCAGTGGTCCTGGATCTCAAGTCAGTTGATGGGAAAGACGAGTTTTTGCGCCTGGTTGATACCGCGGATGTTGTCATGGAAGGTTTTCGACCAGGTGTCATGGCGCGTTTGAAACTGGGTCCTGAAGACCTTCGAGCACGCAAGCCTGCGCTGATTTTTGTGTCAATTTCATCCTTTGGGCAAGCTGGACCGCAGGCTGGGGTTGCAGGGCACGACCTGAGCATCCAGGCTGCGGCCGGGATGATCGATGTACCGGTTGGTCAGGAGGCTTCACTGAGTCTGCCGGTACTGCCGCTGGCGGATATTTCCTCAGCCATGTTCGCGGTGGTGGGGGTCCTGACGGCTCTTTTTGCCAAGTCCAGATCAGGTCAGGGTGCTGCCATCGATGTGTCGATGCTTGACTCCCTGGTGAGCTGGATGACGCCGTTTCTGATGCCGCCCATGAATAATTTACCAACGCGCACTTTGCCACCTCAAGACCCCGGTTACGGACTGTTTGGCACAGCAGATGGCCGGCAGATCACACTTAGCATTGCAGGCGAGGACGCGATGTGGGCAGGGCTTTGCAAGTTGCTCGGACTGAACGACTTTGCAACGCTTGGCGAGCAGGCCCGCAGCGCCAGGGCTGCCGAGATCACCCCGGTACTTCGGGCGGCAGTTGCTATCTGGCCTTACGACGCTTTGTACGAGAAGCTCGAATCGCTGGGGATTGCATTCGGTCCCGTGCGACTTTTGCA
>JANMCB010000512.1:0-6624 GCA_031360805.1 Rhodoferax sp. | reverse complement strand
CGCAAAATGGCGGTGAGCGCGCCGTAAATTGTGCTGCCGGGCTGGTTTAATTTGGCCGCTGCGATGTCGGCAGCCAGGTCCGGGTGGCTCAGGTCGAGCTGATTGGCCGGGTCAAGGTAGTAGCCAGCTTCGGTGACGGTGAACGAAATGATGCGGGTGCTTGCCTGCGCACCCAAGGCGATCAGCCCCGACAGCGCTGGCTCAAACGGCATCACGGTGGTGATGGATTCAATCCGCGTGTAGCGGTGCGTTTGATCCGGCGTGACAGTTTCCAGCATGAAGGCACCCTGCTGCGCCTGCAGCGCAGCGATGGTATCGGCCATGTCGGCCCGGATGTTGCCGCCGGCCAGCGTCCAGCGCCGGTCGCCAGACTGGTTCAGTTCATGCAGGTAAACCGCCTGGTGGGCGCGGTGGAATGAACCCAGACCGAGGTGCAGGATGGTGAGGGGTGCGGTGTCAGTGATTGGCATGGGTTGGGGAATTTCAGGCCGCAATGGCCCCCGTCAAAACGATGCGGCCCGCCGCATCAAACAAATGTGCACTTTTGACATCGACGACAACGCCCACCGTGTCGCCCACCTTGGCAGAGGTACGGGTGTTTTGCCGCGCAATCAACGCCGCACCTTGTTCGCTGGTGAGGTAGATCAGGGTTTCGGCGCCCAGCGCCTCCACCAGCTCGACCCGACCCTGCAACTGGCCCTGCCCCACGCTGGTAAGCGACACGCTCTCGGGCCGCAGACCGACATGGCCGCCTTCGGGCACGGGAATGCTGAAGGCATTCGCCAACTGGGGCAGGCGTGCCGCATCGACCAGGTTCATCTGCGGCGTGCCGATGAACTGTGCCACGAACTGGTTGGCAGGTTTGTCATACAGCGCAAGGGGCGTGCCGACCTGCTCGATCCTGCCGTCCCGCAACACCACCACGCGGTCGGCCAGCGTCATGGCTTCCACCTGGTCGTGCGTCACGTAAACCGTGGTGGCGCCGAGTTCGCGGTGAAGCTTGGCAATTTCAACGCGAGTCTGGCCGCGCAAGGCGGCGTCCAGGTTGGACAGTGGCTCGTCAAAGAGAAACACCTTGGGCGCACGGACAATGGCGCGCCCAATGGCAACCCGCTGGCGCTGCCCGCCCGAGAGGTCTTTGGGGCGGCGCTGCAAGTAAGGTTCTAGGCTCAGAATTTTCGCGGCGCGCTGCACCTTGTCGTCAATCACCTGCCGATCGACCTTGGCCAGCGTCAGCGCAAAACTCATGTTCTCGTACACACTCATGTGCGGGTACAGCGCATAGCTCTGGAACACCATGGCCAGGTCGCGCTTGCTGGACGGCAATGCGGTGATGTCACGCCCGTCCAGGTGCAGTGAACCGCGGTCAACCGCCTCCAGCCCGGCGATCAACCGCAGCAAGGTGGACTTGCCGCAGCCCGACGGGCCCACAAACACCACAAACTCGCCCTTTTGAATCTGCAGGTCGATGCCCTTGATGACGTTCACCAGGCCGAAGTTTTTTTCGATGTTCTTGAGTTGAAGAAATGCCATGCTGTTGATCTCCCGGTGCGTCAAGGGTTACTTGACCGCACCAAATGTCAGGCCCTGCACCAATTGCTTTTGACTGAACCAGCCAAACACCACAATCGGCGCAATCGCCATGAAAGACGCCGCCGACAACTTGGCCCAAAACAAGCCTTCGGGGCTGGAATACGAGGCAATCAGCGCGGCCAGCGTGCCAGCCTTGGCGGCGCTCAGATTCAGCGACCAGAAGGCTTCGTTCCAGCTCAACACCAGACACAGCAGCCCGGTGGACGCCAGACCACCCAACGCCAGCGGAAACAGTACGCGCCGAAACTCCTGCCACAGGCTGGCGCCATCCATGCGCGCGGCTTCCAGGATTTCGTGGGGAATGTCCTTGAAGTGCGAGTACAGCATCCACACCATGATGGGCAGGTTGGAAAGCGTGAAAACGATAATCAGGCCAAGCTGGGTGTCCAGCAGGTCGCTCTTTTGCGCCAGCACGTAAATCGGCACCAGCGCGCCCACCGCCGGCATCATCTTGGTCGAGAGCATCCACATCAGGATGTCGCGCGTGCGCCGGGTCCTGAAAAACGCCATTGAGTACGCCGCGGGTGCGGCAATGGCCAGGCCCACCAAGGTCGAGACCACGCTGGTGACGAAGGAGTTCTTGGCGTACAGCAGGTAGTCGCTGCGCTCCTGCACCTCGGAGAAATTCTCAAGCGTGGGGGTGAAAAAGAACAGCGGAGGCACTTCGATCGCTTGCAGCTCGGTTTTGAAGGCGGTCAGAATCAACCAGCCCAGCGGGAAGAAAATCAAGAGCGTGACAACCCACGCGACGATGGTTCTGATGATGAGCGTGGGGGCCATATCAATCGAGGTTTTTGCCGACCATGCGAATCAGGAAGATCGCTGCAATGTTCGCCAGCAGCACCGCAAACAGCGCGCCGGCGGATGCAACGCCAGCGTCAAAATTCAGCAGCGCCTGCTTGAAGATCAGGAACGCAACGTTGGTGCTGGCGTCGCCCGGCCCACCGCTCGTCGTCGTGAAAATTTCAGCAAATACGCTGAGCAAAAAAATCATCTCGATCATCACCACCACCGCGATCGAGCGGCCCAGGTGCGGCAGCACCAGATAGCGAAGTTGCTGCAAATAAGTAGCGCCGTCCATCCGGGCGGCCTCCAGTTGTTCGCGGCTCATGGACTGCAGGGAGGTGATAAAGATCAGCGTGGCAAAAGGCAACCACTGCCAGGCCACCATCACGATCACGCTGGAGAGCGGAAAGTCGGTGAGCCAGTCGACCGGCTCAGCCCCAAAAAACAGCCAGACCTGCGCCAGCGCGCCATAGATCGGGTTCATCATCATGTGCTTCCACATCAGCGCATTGACGGTGGGCATCACGAAGAAGGGCGATATCAACAGCACCCGCACGATGCCGCGCCCCGGAAAGGGTTCGTCGATCAGCAACGCCAGGCCGATGCCGCCAATAGTGGTGATGATGATCACCCAACCCATCAGCAGCAGCGTGTTGACCACCGCCGTGCCAAACGACGGGTCGGTGACGAAAAATTCGAAATTGTCCAGCCCTGCAAAACCGCTGATTTCAGGCTGCATCAGGTTGTAGCGGATGAGCGAGAAGTAAATCGTCATCACCAGCGGAACGATCATCCACAACAACAGCGTGGCAACCGCTGGCGCGAGCAGCAGGCGCGGCAAGAAACGGGGGGACGCAGAAGTCATGGGCATAAAAAAAGCGCCGCCATGGTGTCGACGGCGGCGCCTTCATTCAAAGCGGATTACTTGTAATACCCGCCTTTTTTCATTTCCCGTTCGGCGGCTTGCTGGCCCGCTTTGAGCGCCTTGTCTACCGTTGTCTTGCCAGCCAGCGCAGCCGTCATTTGCTGCCCCACCGCGATACCGATCGCCTGGAACTCAGGGATGGCAGCGAACTGCACGCCCACATAAGGCGACTTGGGCAACGTGCTCTCGGAAGGGTTCGCCGAATCGATAGCGGCTTTTTCAGCGGCGGCAAACTTGGCGGCCTTCACAAACTCGGGGTTCGCGTAAGTGCTCTTGCGGGTTGCGGTGGGAACGCTGGCCCAGCCGTTGGTTTTGGCAACCAGCTCAATGTAGTCCTTGCTGGTGGACCAGTTGATGAACTTTTGCGCAGCATCCACCTTTTTGGAGCCGGCGGGAATGGCCAGTGCCCAGGCCCACAGCCAGTTCGCGCCCTTTGGCGTCACGGCGGTCGGTGCCTGCGCAAAAGCGACCTTGTCGGCCACTTTGGACTGTTTCGGGTCGGTGATGAAGCTGGCAGCAATCGTCGCATCCACCCACATGCCGCACTTGCCGGCGTTGTAGAGCGCCAGGATTTCATTAAAGCTGTTGTTGGCAGAGCCGGGGGGGCCGTATTTTTTCAGCAGATCAACATAAAAGTTGACCGCGTCTTTCCAGGGCTGCGACTCAAGCTGCGGCTTCCACTGCATGTCGAACCATTGGCCGCCGTGGGTGTTGACCATCGTGCTGATCAAGGCCATGTTGTCGCCCCACCCCGGTTTGCCACGCAGGCAAATGCCGTACACGCCATTCTTTGGGTCGTGAATTTTGGCGGCGAAGTCCTTGACTTCAGCCCATGTGGGTTTGTCCGCGATCTTCACGCCGGCTTTGTCGGCCAGGTCTTTGCGGTACATCAGCATGGAGCTTTCGCCGTAGAAGGGCGCCGCATACATTTTGCCGTCGACCGACAGGCCACCGCGCATGGCCGGCAGAATGTCGTCTGCGTCGTATTTCGCGTCGGGCTTGATCTCCGTCAACCAGCCCTTTTTGCCCCAGATGGGCGTCTCGTACATGCCGATGGTCATCACGTCAAACTGGCCGCCCTTGGTGGCGATGTCGGTAGTGACGCGCTGGCGCAGCACGCCTTCTTCGAGCGTGACCCACTTGACCTTGATGTCGGGGTTGGCCGCTTCAAAGTTTTTGGTCAGCTTCTGCATCTCGATCATGTGGCCGTTGTTCACGGTGGCCACGACGAGCTCGGTGGCGGCTTGAGTGCCGCCCAAAGCCATCGCGCCAGTCAGCGCCAGCGTCGCCTTCAAAATCGCTTTCAATTTCATGGGGTGTCTCCTGATATTTTGCAGGGTTGATAAATGTTCAGCGTCTTGTGAGGCAGCTCGCCGACGCATGAACGATAGCCTTGGTGAAGCGCCAAGTCGATACTGGCTTAAACAGTAAGGATACTTAATTTCGCAATTGGCCTAGGGATTTCACTGATATGACTCTAAAACGTACACTTATTTACCTTTTGGGAGATTCTGCGGTCTGTGTGTGAGCCGACCAATTCAGGAAGCCACGGCGCCTTTCAAGGCCGGGTTACATTGGCCACAACCGCACGCACACTTTGCCCAACCCTTCCATCGAACCGCCCTTTCATGATCGACACCGACATCCACAGCTACACCCCCTCTGAGGGCCACGGCCTGCCGCACGACCCGTTCAACGCCATCGTCGGGCCGCGCCCGATTGGCTGGATTTCAACCCGCAGCAGCAAAGGCGGCGTGAACCTCGCGCCCTACAGTTTTTTCAATGGTTTTAACTACACGCCGCCCATCATCGGGTTCAGCAGCATTGGCTACAAGGACACAGTGCGCAACATTGAAGAAACCGGTGAATTTGTCTGGAACCTGGTCACACGCCCCAACGCAGAGGCGATGAACGCCTCGTGCGCCAATGCGCCGCCGGATGTCAATGAATTCGTGCTGGCGGGTTTGACCGAAGCGCCCTCGGTGGTCGTTGCGCCACCCCGCGTGGCCGAGAGCCCGGTATCGTTTGAATGCAAGCTGACGCAGCTGCTGCGCCTGCAGTCTGCCGATGGCACGTTGATCGACAGCTGGATGGTGTTTGGCGAGGTCGTGGCTGTGCACATTGCCAGGCGCCTGCTCAAAGACGGCATTTACGACACCGCCGCGGCCCACCCAATTATGCGAGGCGGCGGCCCGGCAGACTACTTCGAGCTGGGCGAATCGCTGAAGATGTACAGGCCAAAATATGAGCCTAAAAATTAACTCTGAGGTTAATTATTAATCTCCAAACCCTAAATTCTGTAAAAAAATGATCAAATAGCCATCTAGCCCTCGTATTTATTAAATAGTTTGCTATATTCATAGGAGCAAAAAAATCATGCCAATGCATCCCATTTTTTCAACCCGTTGGCCCGTGATTCAAGCCCCGATGGCGGGCGTACAGGGCAGTGCGATGGCGATTGCGGTCTCGAATGCTGGTGGCCTGGGCTCGTTGCCCTGCGCCATGCTCGGGGCCGACGCGCTTCGAAAAGAACTGGCGGCGATCAAGGCCCAGACCGACAAGCCGTTTAACGTCAACTTCTTTTGCCACACGCCGCTGTTGTCTGATCCGGCCCGCGAAGCGGCCTGGGCCAGCTCGCTCACACCGTTTTACCAGGCCCTGAACATCGAACCTGCTGCCCAAGCCGTTGCAGCAAGCCGGTCGCCGTTTGACACGCCAATGGCCGACGTGTTGGGCGAATTCAAGCCGCCGGTCGTCAGCTTTCACTTCGGCCTGCCGTCCGCCGAATTGCTGGCCCGGGTGAAAACCTGGGGCGCCACCGTGCTGTCGTCTGCGACCACGGTCGACGAAGCTGTGTGGCTAGAGGCGCATGGTGCCGACGTCATCATTGCGCAGGGACTGGAAGCAGGGGGGCACCGCGGCATGTTTCTGACAGACGACCTGAGCACACAGGTGGGCACCTTTGCGCTCTTGCCGCAGATCGTTCGCGCCGTGCGTCTGCCAGTGATCGCGGCGGGTGGCATTGCCGACGCGCGGGGCGTGGCCGCTGCGATGGGCCTGGGTGCCAGCGCCGTGCAAATCGGCACCGCTTACCTGCTGTGCCCCGAAGCGACGACGACGGCCATCCACCGAACTGCGCTTCAAAGCCCCGCTGCCCGGCACACGGCATTGACCAACCTGTTCACCGGCCGGCCCGCGCGCGGCATCATGAACCGCTTCATGCGCGAGCACGGCCCGATGAGCGATCTTGCACCGGCTTTTCCCCTGGCGACCACGGCCATGATGCCCTTGCGTCAAAAAGCCGAGAGCCTGGGCAGCGG
>JANMCB010000499.1:0-2450 GCA_031360805.1 Rhodoferax sp. | reverse complement strand
CCGAGGTGTGTGGCTGCCAGGGACTGCAACATCTCGGTGTGGCCAGGGAAGGCTGAGTGCGGTTCACCCGCCAGGGCAAGCGCCTCTTTGTGAATGGGCGCAGTCACCACGGCGGCCACCTCACCCTGCAGCGCTGCGTTTGCGGCCCAGACAATACTTCGGGCAGCGGCCTTTCCAGACAGCCAACTGATTTGCCCGATGGCAAACGGGCCAGTAGCGGGACCGGCATCGCCTTGGGGCTGCAAGACCGCGATGCAGCGTGGCGGCAAACTCAGGCTGTCAGAGGCGCTTTCAATCACGACCACGGGAAGCGGAATCTGACCCGTGCTGATGGTTTTGACCGCGCGGCGAACCGTTGCCACATCACCCACTACAAAACAGGCTTGCGTCAAGTTCGGCGCGTCGCGAAATGCCTTGGCAATGATCTCCGGGCCAATGCCGCCGGGGTCACCCAGCGTAATGGCAATGGGTTTCATGAAAGAACCCCCTTTGGAGGCAGCGCATTACACGAAATGAAAAGCGTGTGTGCCATGTTCAGGCGGGGTTGTCGATATCAATGAACTCGTGCACTAGCCCAAGCGATGCTGCAACGTGTGCCGCCACAGCGGGCGCGCCATACCGCTCGCTGGCGTGGTGCCCGCAGGCGATATAGGCGACGCCCGTTTCTCGCGCATAGTGGGCTTGCGGTTCGGAAATTTCACCGGTGATGTAGGCGTCGGCACCAGCGGCAATCGCAGATTCAAAATAGCCCTGCGCGCCTCCTGTGCACCACGCAATTTTTTTGATCTCCCGGGGATGCCCCTCGACCAGCAGCACCGGTTTTTTCAAGGCTTTCTCGACATGGTTGGCCAGGCTCTGCGCCTTGGCAAAACTGCGTCCGTCTAGCCGGCCACCGAGAAAACCCAAGTCCTGCTCACCAAAGCGCCCTGGTGGGCCGTCAATCGCGGTCAAACCCAACCTGAGCCCCAGCTGCGCGTTGTTGCCCAGTACCGGGTGCGCGTCCAGCGGCAAATGGTAGGCAAACAGATTGATGTCGTGTTTCAGCAGCAGGGCCAGGCGCTGCTTCATCCAGCCGGTGACGCGCCCATCCTGACCGCGCCAGAACAGGCCGTGGTGCACAAACAGGGCATCTGCCTTGACAGCAATCGCCGCCTCGATCAGTGCGCGACTGGCGGTCACGCCGGAAACGATCCTTTTGATGTTCAGCCGCCCCTCGACTTGAAGGCCATTGGGACCGTAATCCTTGAAACGTTCAGGTTGCAGCAAGGCATCGAAAGCGTGCAGAAGTTCGGCGCGTGAGGTCATGCAATATTGTCTCATCTGCCTTGACGCAAGCCCGCCTACAATTTGCCCATGAAACGTCTTTGGCTCCTGTTTTCACAAACCGCCACGATTTTGCTGGCGGCCTATTTTGTGGTCGCGACCCTGAAACCCGAATGGATCGGCAAGGGTCGGCTGGCACCGGCGGCGCTGACGCTGTCTGAGGCGCCCGCCGCGGTTGCCTCCGCGGTTCCGGCCAACAGTTTCCGCCTGGCCGCGCAAAAGGCCGCACCTGCAGTTGTCAGCATCAATACCAGCAAAGGCGCCAAGGCTGACCCACGCTCGAACGACCCCTGGTTCAAGTTTTTCTTTGGTGACCGTGACAACCTGCCGCAAACCGGCCTGGGCAGCGGCGTGATCGTGAGCACCAGCGGCTACATCCTGACCAACAACCATGTGGTCGAGGGCGCTGACGAGATTGAAGTTGTGCTGAACGACAGCCGCCATGCCGTGGCCAAGGTGATTGGCACCGACCCCGACTCTGACCTGGCTGTGCTGAAAATCGAGCTCGACCGCCTGCCCACCATCGTGATTGGCAACGCCGAAGGCTTGCAGGTGGGCGACCAGGTTCTCGCCATTGGCAACCCGTTTGGCGTGGGGCAAACTGTGACCTCCGGCATTGTCAGCGCCATGGGGCGCAACCAGCTGGGCATCAACACCTTTGAGAACTTCATCCAGACCGATGCCGCCATCAACCCCGGCAATTCAGGCGGTGCGCTGGTGGATGTGAACGGCAACCTGGCCGGCATCAACACCGCCATTTACTCCCGCTCTGGTGGCAGCATGGGGATTGGATTTGCGATTCCAGTGGCCACTGCCAAATTGGTGCTGGAGGGGATTGTGAAGGACGGCCAGGTCACACGCGGCTGGATTGGCGTGGAGCCCAATGAGCTGTCGGTCGAGCTGGCAGAAACCTTTGGCCTGAAAGTTCCTGCCAATGGCAAGCTGCCAGTGATGCAGGGCGTGATCATCACTGGCGTGCTGCAAAACGGCCCGGCGGCGCAATCCGGCATACGCCCGGGTGACATCATCACCAGCGTGTCCGGCCAGCCCGTGGCGACCGTAGCCGAACTGCTGACCCGCGTGGCAGCCCTCAAACCCGGCACGGCGTCCAAATTCAGCCTGCTGCG
>JANMCB010000440.1:0-9251 GCA_031360805.1 Rhodoferax sp. | reverse complement strand
GTGCCCCGCCTTGCCCACCAGGCCATCTCTGAAGTTGGCTTGTGCCAGCCGCCGCAGGTGACAGTGAGCGTCCTGCTGGCATCCGCAGACAAGCAGATTCCGTCCCGAATCAACGTAGGCGAGACCTGGGTCTGCCCCTTTATGGCGGCGATGGCGCAATGCACGGAACGATTTGTCCTGAGCTCCTTCATTTCACTTCCCCCTTCATTTTGTTGGTCGAGTTTTTGTTCAAGCGAATTCTGATCTGTTTTCCTACCGCTCCCGCAAACTCTCCGAGCCCGCCCTTTGCACCGGACTCAGCAAATAATCAATCACCCGTCTCCGCCCGGTCTTGATCTCGGCGGTGATGTTCATGCCCGGGGACAGGTTCACCCGCTTGTGGCGCGGGTAGTGCAGGCTTTGCTTAAGTGTCGTGTGCACGGTTTTGCAGCCCTGTTTTGATGAACGCTGCACCGAATGTAATAATGACGGTATTACTTCTTTGAAGGTGACCGCTATGACCATGACCGTCAAGCTTGATGAACCTCTGGAGCGCGCTTTGCGCAAGCGAAGTGCAACCTCGGGCCTGCCTGCCAGTGTGCTGATGCGCGAGGCGTTGCAGGCTTATTTGACAAAAACGGAGCCACCGCCTCCAAGCGCCTTCGCTTTGGGACAAGACCTGTTTGGTCGCCACGCCGGACCGACAGACTTGAGCCAACAGCGCAAGGCCGAATTGGGGCGAATTTGGGATCAAAAGCGCCCGGCTGCAGGCCGGAGCACTGGAAAAGCAAGCGCTGCACGCCGTGGCAAAGCCTGAGCGGCAAGTCGCCCCAGTAGGTATGAGCCCCGCGACGGTGCTTGCCGATAGTGGCCCTCTATTGGCCTTGTTCAACGGCGCGGACCGCTGGCACGCGCCGGTTTTGAAGTGGCTGCAAGCCAATCCACAAACCGTGCTCATTACCACCTGGCCTGTGCTGACCGAGGTTTGCGCGCTGCTTGCGCGGCGTCTGGGTAATGCAGCAGCGCTGGACTTTTTGCGATGGGGCCAGCGCGGTGGTTTTACGCTGGACGCGCCTGAGGCGGGCATGATCGATGAGGCGTTGGCGCACGTTTTACAGATCAGCGAGCGGTTTAAGGATTTGCCGTTTGACCTTGCTGACGCCTCGGTTGCAGAGGCCGCCGCCCGCTTGGGGTTAAACCATGTGCTGACGATTGATTCAGACTTTGATGTGTATCGCAACGCCAAAGGCAAAGCCCTGCGCCACGTGCTGCGTGATGGCTGGGGCTGATCAAACCCTCCGCCCCGCTAAGCCAGTAGGGACATCGAGGGCCTTACCCGACCAAATTAATCGGATATTGCTATACTTGAACTTATTACTCAGATACGTGTCCAAAAGACGGTTCAGTAATTTTGTAACTAAGGAGTTTCGCCATGCGTCTCACCACAAAAGGCCGTTTTGCCGTCACCGCGATGATTGATTTGGGCCTGCGTCAAAGCAATGGCCCGGTCACTTTGGCTGCCATCAGCCAGCGCCAGCAGATTTCGTTGTCCTACCTTGAGCAGTTGTTTGGCAAGCTGCGCCGCCACGAGCTGGTGGAATCCACGCGTGGGCCCGGCGGAGGTTACACATTGGCGCGCAAGGCTTCAGACATTACCGTCGCGGATATTATTGTGTCGGTCGATGAGCCGATTGACGCGACCCATTGCGCTGGCAAGGAAAATTGCCTGGGTGAGGGCGCCCGTTGCATGACGCATGATCTGTGGGCGTCACTGAATGTACGCATGGTCGAGTTTCTGGACTCTGTCAGCCTGCAAAAGCTGGTTGATGACCAGTTGGCCAAAGGCCTTCAGGTCGAGGACAAGCCCATGATCAAGCGCGCAATCTCCGCCATGCCGGTGTCCAAGCCAGTTCGCATGAACACACCGAATTCGGTGTTTGCCCTTGGCAACTCGTTTGCCAAGCTGTAACGACTGAAATTCATTTGCCAAGTTGTAGTGACCGCAACTCGCTCGCCGAGTTGTAATTTCTGATTATTTCCACACCAACCCGCCAGCAACCGCCAGCCATGAGTACCACCCCCCACTTTCCGATCTACATGGATTACAGCGCCACCAACCCTTGCGATGAGCGCGTGGTGGACGCCATGGTTCCCTGGCTGCGTCAGCATTTTGGCAACCCGGCATCGCGTAGCCACGCTTGGGGGTGGGAGGCCGAGGCCGCTGTTGAAAAGGCGCGTGAACAGGTCGCTGCGCTGATTGCTGCTGATCCGCGCGAAATTGTCTGGACATCTGGCGCGACCGAGTCCAACAACCTGGCGCTTAAAGGCGCGGCCAACTTCTACAAGACCAAAGGCAAGCACATCATCACGGTGAAAACCGAGCACAAGGCTGTGCTTGACACCTGCCGTGAGCTGGAGCGTCAGGGCTTTGAAGTCACTTATCTCGATGTGCAGGAAGATGGTCTGTTGAACCTTGATGTATTCAAGGCTGCGATTCGCCCCGATACGATTTTGGCCAGCGTGATGTTCGTCAACAATGAAATTGGCGTGGTGCAAGACATTGCTGCCATCGGAAAAATCTGCCGCGAAAAGGGTGTGATCTTCCACGTGGATGCGGCGCAAGCCACGGGCCGGGTCGACATCGACATGAGCACGCTGCCGGTCGATTTGATGAGCCTGACATCGCACAAGACCTATGGTCCCAAAGGCATCGGCGCACTGTTTGTGCGGCGTAAACCGCGCATCCGTATCGAGGCGCAAATGCATGGCGGTGGGCATGAACGCGGCATGCGTTCGGGCACGCTGCCCACGCACCAGATCGTCGGCATGGGCGAGGCCTACCGCATCGCCAAAGCTGAAATGCATGAAGAAAACCAGCGGATTCAGGCGCTGCACGACCGCATGCTGGCCGGCTTGAAAGATGTAGAGCAGGTTTTCATCAACGGCCACATCGACAAACGCGTGCCGCACAACCTGAACATGAGCTTCAACTACGTCGAAGGCGAGTCGCTCATCATGGGCATCAAGGGCTTGGCGGTGTCGTCCGGGTCAGCCTGCACCTCCGCATCGCTGGAGCCCAGCTACGTGCTGCGCGCCCTGGGCCGCAGCGACGAACTGGCCCACAGCAGCCTGCGCATGACGATTGGCCGCTGGACGACCGAGGCCGACATTGATTACGCGATCGACACGATCAAAGTCAATGTGGCGCGTCTGCGTGAACTCAGCCCGTTGTGGGACATGTACAAAGAGGGCATTGACATATCGACCATCCAATGGGCAGCACATTGAAATTCAAGAGGTAAATGACATGGCATATTCTGAAAAAGTTGTAGATCACTATGAGAATCCACGTAACGTGGGTTCGTTCGAAAAGGGCGACGACACCGTGGGTACCGGAATGGTCGGTGCACCCGCGTGCGGCGACGTGATGAAGCTGCAAATCAAGGTCAACCCGCTGACGGGCGTGATTGAAGACGCGCGGTTCAAGACTTACGGTTGCGGCTCGGCGATCGCGTCAAGCTCGTTGGTCACGGAATGGGTCAAGGGCAAAACGCTCGATCAAGCTGCTGCGCTGAAAAACAGCCAGATCGCTGAAGAACTGGCGCTGCCGCCCGTTAAAATTCACTGTTCCATCCTGGCCGAAGATGCCATCAAGGCAGCGGTGGATGATTACAAGAAGAAGCATTTGATTCCCCAAGCCGCCTGACATGCCAGTTACCGTAACAGAGGCTGCCGCCCGCCACGTCAACCGCTACCTCACCAAACGAGGCAAGGGCGTGGGTGTACGCCTGGGTGTCAAAACCACCGGCTGCTCGGGCCTGGCCTACACGCTGGAGTACGTGGACGAGTTGGCCCCGGAAGACATCGTCTTTGAGGGCCACGGCGTCAAGGTGTTGGTCGACCCCAAAAGCCTTGCCTATATTGATGGCACGCAGCTTGACTTCACGCGCGAAGGTCTCAACGAGGGCTTCAAGTTCAACAATCCCAACGAGCGCGACAAGTGCGGCTGCGGTGAGTCGTTCCGGGTGTGAATCTCCAATCCGATGATTTTGAGCTGTTTGGTTTTGTGCGGCAGTTTGCACAGGACCGCTCAGACATAGACGCGCGCTGGAAGGAACTGCAGCGCGAAGCGCATCCCGACAAGTTCGCAGCCCAAGGTGCGAGTGCCCAGCGCATCGCCATGCAATGGTCGGTTCGTATCAATGAGGCCTATCAGCGCCTCAAAGACCCGCTAAAGCGCGCCGCCTACCTGTGCGAATTGAATGGCGCTGCAGTGAATGCGGAGAACAACACCGCCATGCCCGCCGAATTCTTGATGCAGCAGATGCAGTGGCGCGAAAGCCTGGAGGCGGCCGCCAGCCTTGCCGATGTTTATGAAATCACCTCCGAGCTCTCGGATTCAAAGCGTGACCTGCTGCAAAAATGTGAATCTCTGCTGGACCAGGCGCATGACTACCCCGCCGCTGTCGCCCAGGTGCGGGCGCTGATGTTCCTGGATCGTTTTGCGTCTGATGTTGAAAAACGCCTCGACCAACTGGAGTCGCAGTTCAGCCGTCTGATCTAATTCTGCAATTGCTCACGCTCACGCTTCCCGCGCAAGCTTTCACTCACGCTTTTTTCTCCTGATCCCATGGCGCTTCTGCAAATCTCTGAACCGGGCCAGTCGCCCAAACCGCATGAGCGACGCATCGCAGTGGGCATCGACTTGGGTACAACGCACTCGCTGGTCGCTGCGGTGCGCAATGGGGTGGCCGAGTGTTTGCCGGATGAAGCGGGTCGTGTCCTGCTGCCTTCGGTCGTTCGCTACATGGCGGATGAAAAGCGCCAAATCGGTTTTGATGCGCTTGCCTCCATCGCGGCTGACCCTGAAAACACCATTGCGTCGGCCAAGCGTTTCATGGGCCGCAGTCTGGCTGATGTGAAAGATGTTGCCAAGCTGCCGTATCGGTTCATCGACCACAAAGGCATGTTGGGTCTGCAGACGGTAGCGGGAGAAAAGTCGCCGGTTGAAGTCAGCGCCGATATCCTTGCCACCTTGCGCTACCGCGCTGAAGACACTTTCAACGACTACATTTTTGGCGCTGTAATTACAGTGCCCGCCTACTTTGACGATGCCCAGCGCCAGGCCACCAAAGATGCTGCCAGGCTGGCAGGCCTGAACGTGCTGCGCCTCATCAACGAGCCCACAGCGGCGGCCATCGCGTATGGATTGGACAATGCCTCCGAAGGTGTCTATGCAATTTACGATCTGGGTGGCGGCACGTTTGACATCTCGATTCTGCGGCTGACCCAAGGCGTTTTTGAAGTGATTGCGACGGGCGGTGATTCGAGCTTGGGCGGTGACGATTACGACCAGGCCCTGGCGGATTGGGTGCTGGCGCAGGTCGGCGTGAAGGCCGAAAACGCCAACGACAAGGCCGCCATAAAAGTTGCTGCGCGCGCCTGCAAGGAACAGTTGTCCACCGCAAAACGTGTAGCGTTTGACGTTAATCTAAGGGCAGCGAGAGTTCAATACGATGTTGATTCGTCGGACTTTGAAGGTGCGACGGCAGACTTGACAACGCGCACCATGACGGCTGTGCGCAGAGCCGTGCGTGATGCAAAACTGGCAGCGCAAGACATTCGAGGCGTGGTGATGGTCGGTGGCTCCACGCGAATGCCGCAGGTGCGCCGCGCTGTGGCTGAATTCTTCGGCAAGGAGCCGTTGACCAATCTGAATCCGGACGAAGTTGTCGCTCTGGGTGCTGCTATCCAGGCCAATCAGCTCGCGGGCAACAACCCGTCGGGTGATCTGCTGTTGCTGGATGTGATTCCGCTGTCTTTAGGCATCGAAACCATGGGCGGTCTGGCTGAGCGGATTGTGCCGCGCAATCAGACCATCCCTACTGCGATGGCGCAGGATTTCACCACCTACAAAGATGGTCAGACCGCGCTGGCGCTGCACGTCGTGCAGGGAGAGCGCGACTTGGTGACTGACTGCCGCAGCCTCGCGCGCTTTGAGCTGCGTGGCATACCGCCGATGGTGGCTGGAGCCGCGCGCATCCGTGTCACATTCACTGTGGATGCAGACGGACTTCTGAATGTTTCGGCGCGCGAGCAGGTCAGCGGCGTTGAAGCGCAAATTGACGTGAAACCCAGCTACGGTCTGGGTGACGACGTGATCGCCAAGATGTTGCAAGACAGCTTTACCACTGCCGAGGTTGACATGAAGGCCCGTGCGCTGGCTGAAGCCAAAGTTGATGCCGATCGCATGCTGCTGGCGACCGCCAGTGCACTGAATGCCGATGCGAACCTGCTCACACCTGAGGAGCGCAGCGATATCGATGCGTTGGCGGCGTCGCTTCGTGCGATTGCCATGGCATCGGCCGACTCGGGCGAAATTGAAGCTGCCACCAAAGCGCTGGCCAATGGGACCGAGGCCTTCGCCGCTGCCCGCATGAACCGTGGCATTCAAACGGCTTTGGCCGGGAAGAACATCAGCACCGTCTGACCCCAAGAATATCAAAACATGCCCGTCATCAAAATCCTGCCGCATCCAGAATACTGCCCGAACGGCGCTGAAATCAGCGCACCGGCTGGCACCTCCATTTGCGAAGCTTTGCTGGAAAACAACATCAACATTGAACATGCCTGTGACATGAGTTGCGCGTGTACCACCTGCCATGTCGTCGTGCGCGAGGGGTTCGCGTCGCTCAACGCGTTGGATGAAAACGAGGAAGATCTGCTGGACCGAGCGTGGGGGTTGGAGCCGAATTCACGCTTGTCGTGCCAGGCAATCATGGCGCAAAAAGACGTCACAGTTGAAATCCCCAAATACACCATCAACCACGCGAAAGAGTTGCACTAACCATGCGCCAAGTCTTTCTGGACACGGAAACCACAGGTCTCTACCCCGACCAGGGCGACCGCGTGATCGAAATCGGGTGTGTCGAGCTGGTCAACCGCAAGCTGACGGGCAATAACAAACACTTTTACCTGAACCCTGGGCGTGACAGCCATGAAGAGGCGTTTAAGGTTCACGGAATCACGACAGAATTCTTGAGCGACAAACCAAAGTTTGAAGCGGTTGTCGACGAATTAATTGATTACATTCAGGGCGCCAATGTGCTGATTCACAATGCCCCCTTTGACCTCGGTTTCCTGAACAAGGAGTTGGGCCTTTTGGGCCGTCCCGTCTTCCGGCAATTCGTTGCAACGGTGACAGACACCTTGGCAATGGCCAAAGAGATGTACCCCGGAAAGCGAAATGGGCTCGATGCCTTGTGTGATCGCCTGGGTGTTGACAATTCCGGCCGCACCTTGCATGGCGCGTTACTCGATGCCGAATTGCTGGCCGACGTTTATATCAACCTCACACGCGGTCAAGATGCGCTGCTGATGGATGCGCCAGGTACTTTAGACGCCGGTAAGGCGCAGGCCCGTGTTGATTTGAGCCAATTCGACCTGCAAGTTATCGTGGCCAGCACCTCGGAGTGCCAAGCGCATGAAGATGTGTTGAAACAGCTTGACAAGACAAGCGGCGGAAAAACCGTTTGGCGCCTTTCAGCCTGAACCTTGCCCCGTCGATGTGGCATAATTTGAGTCTTTCCGGGCACGGAAAAAGGCGCGATCACTGCGCTGCAGGGCGGTTAGCTCAGGGGTAGAGCACAGCATTCACACTGCTGGGGTCGGAGGTTCGAAACCTCCACCGCCCACCAAAAATATATTTGATATCAAGGACTTACGAGTAATCGGAAGTCCTTTTTTATTGGAGTACGGAAAAAGTACGGAATCTCAAATAATTCGCAAAATGAGTTTCAGATGTGAATTGAACAATGAGTCGCATCGAAAATCAGTTGTTTTTCGATTGAGGACGGCCTAACGGGGCGCATAAATTAGTGGCTCGTTAAACAAGAGGAGACCCACTTTGAAAATTGACTCATTAGAAAAATTTGCGCTACCCAGAGCTAACTCATTTTCTAAAGACTATGCAGAAATCCGATCCGACGAACGGTTGTTACGGTTGCCACACGTTCTCGCGCTCAGCGGATTTAAAAAAACCAAGCTGTATCAAATGATTAAGATCGGCGACTTCCCCTGCCCGATTAAGCTGGGGAAACGGATAAGTGTCTGGCCACAAAGCAAAATTGACGAGTGGCTGATCAAAGTGATTTCATAGCTCGGCCTCCTCCCGATTTTCGTTCGAATGGAAACTAAATATTGGGTGCGCCTGGTCAAAATGACACTGTAGATAAAACAACCAAGGGGACTTTGCAGGCCGAAGTTCTGACTCCGGCGCGCAGCATCGCAGCGCTCTCTTCCAGTGAACCGATGCTTCAATTTACAAATGAGAATGAGATTCTGCAGGACATTCGCGAAACCAGTGAGGGCAGAAACTACATCCAGAACTATCTGGCAAGGGTGGCTACCGTCAACCGCCTTTCATCAGTTGACGACCTGAAAATGTTCATATAACTCGCTTTCGTCGCTGACCAAATGAGGTGTGCCGGAACAAACACGCTGTACTGATCCTTGTCCGCGTTGGCGCATATCGGGCTGGTCCGTGTTGATTTGAGCGCTTGACCTAATAAGGTCACCATACGAGGGAACCAATGACAACTATTAGAACCGACTACTTGGGCCATGACGCGGCCTACCAGAGAATTCGATCAAACAACGCTATCGGATGGGATCCAGAAGAAGCCTCTTACAAAAAAATGCTGACTCAAGTGAAATCTGCGCTGCCGCCTTTGCGTCCCGGCCAAACCACAAAGGTCTTGGAAATTGGTTGCGGCGCTGGCAATCTGTCCATTTTGATCGCTCAGCTTGGGTATGACGTGACCGGCGTGGATATCTCGCCCACCGCCGTGGCTTGGGCGAACGACCGGGAAAAGCCAGCCGGCCTGTTGACAGCCTTTCGAATTGATGACGTGGTAAAACTGGCATCTTGTGAAAATCAATACTTTGATGTCGTGATTGACGGGCATTGTCTGCATTGCATCATTGGGGATGACCGTGAGCTTTGCCTGGAATCAATCTTGCGAGTGCTCAAACCAGGTGGAACAATGGTCGTCGTCACGATGTGCGGGGAAGTCCTCGACCCAACCAACAAGGCCCGCCAGGATGCCTCACTGAACATCGTTTCAAACGGCGTTGCCTTGCGCCACATCGGCACGCAAATTTCAATCACATCTGAGATCCGGTCGGCCGAATTTGAAATCAAATCGGTGACGGTGGAGCCGCGAGAAAACGAAGCATCACAAGACGACTTGATCGTCGTCGCGACCGCGCGA
>JANMCB010000518.1:0-7428 GCA_031360805.1 Rhodoferax sp. | reverse complement strand
GGTGCCAACACCGGCATGGAGTGGGGCAATGTCGCCGTCCCAACGGCACAGTATTCACACGGCATGCTGTCATGCAGCGAGTTCACTGGCGTTCCCCTGGTCACACTGCTGGAGATGGCGGGGGCGGATCTCAAAAAGGGCAAGTTTGTATTGGCAGAGGGTGCCGATGGCTCGTCGATGACGCGCACCATACCCATGAGCCAGATCCAGAGTGGCGAGGTCTTTGTGGCCTACGGCCAGAACGGCGAAATGCTGCGACCCGAAAACGGCTATCCATTGCGGCTGGTGGTGCCGGGCGTGCAGGGTGTCAGTTGGGTGAAGTACCTGCGTCGCATTGAGCTGGGCGATCAACCTTACGGCACCAAAGACGAAGCGATTCACTACATGGATCTGATGCCCGATGGCCAGCACCGCCAATACACCAGCATTCAGGAATGCAAGAGCGTTGTGACGACGCCGTCCGGCGGGCAGATGCTGCTTCAGAAGGGTTTTTACAGCATCACCGGGCTGGCCTGGTCGGGTCGCGGCAAAGTGAAAAAAGTCGATGTGTCGGTGGATGGGGGTCGCAATTGGCGCAACGCCCGGCTGGAGTCGCCGGTGCTCTCGAAATGCCTGACCCGCTTCAACCTCGATTGGGTTTGGAATGGCAAACCTGCGCTGATCCAGAGTCGCGCCGTGGACGACACTGGTTACGTGCAACCTACTTATCGGCAGACCCGGGCAGTTCGCGGCTCGCGCTCGATCTACCACAACAACTCGATCCAGACCTGGATGGTTCAGGAGAACGGCGAGGTCAAGAATGTCCAGATCTCGTAATGTCGCTGCACGCGCCTTGTTGACCCTGGTGCTGGGCGGTGCCTTGCCGCAGTTCTCCTGGGCGCAGTCTGTAGACAAGTACCCCAATGTCGGGCGGCCTGCCACCCAAAAGGAAGTGGCCGCCTGGGATATCGACGTTCGGCCCGACTTCAAAGGCCTGCCAGAAGGGTCCGGCACAGTCGCCAAAGGTCAGGTGGTCTGGGAGGCCAAGTGCGCGTCCTGCCATGGCGTGTTTGGTGAATCCAACCAAGTGTTCAGCCCGCTGGTGGGGGGTACTTCCGCAGACGATGTCAAAACCGGCCACGTTGCCCGGCTGAAGGAAGGTGGTTTTCCGGGACGCACCACGTTGATGAAAGTCCCAACCGTCTCCAGCCTGTGGGATTACATCAACCGGGCCATGCCGTGGGCGCAACCCAAATCGCTGACCGCCGAAGAGGTCTATGCCGTCACCGCGTTTCTGCTAAACCTTGGCGGTGTGGTCCCAGAGGACTTCACATTGAGCGATAAAACCATGGCGCTGGCGCAGGCCCGCCTGCCGAATCGCAATGGCATGACCCAAGCCCATGCACTTTGGCCGGGCAAGGAGTTTGCGGGCGCAACGCGACCGGACATTTCGGCCACAGCGTGCATGACCCACTGTGGCGTGGAAGTCAAGGTGACTTCACGCTTGCCCGAACACGCGCGCAACTCTCACGGCAACCTGGCTGAGCAAAATCGCCCATTTGCCGGGTTGCGAGGCGCTGACACCACACAGCCGGAAGCCAACGCGCTGCTGCCAGCGGCATCAACAGCACCAGCGGCATCAACAGCACCGGCGGTGGCAAACACCGCAACGACCGCGATTGATGGCGTGGGCGCGTCGGCCAAACCGGTGGCGATGGTTGCCGCCACTGAGGCGAAGGCCGCCATTGCATTGGCTGGCAAGTACACCTGCACGGCCTGTCACGGGTTGAGCCAGAAAATTGTCGGGCCCGGTTTTTCCGATGTCGGAAAAAAATACCCGGGGCAGGTCAACTATTTGATGGAAAAGATAGTTAAAGGCAGTACGGGCGTTTGGGGCCAGATCCCCATGCCTGCCCAGTCCTTACCCGCAGCGGACGCCAGGGCATTGGCGCTATGGCTGGCCGATGGGGCGCCAAAGTAGGGAAACTACAAGCGGGTCATCGCGCGAGTAATGTCAAAATCGTTGTCAACTTGAACCTCACCAGGTAATTTTAGGAGCCTTTCATGCAAACCCGTCGCAAGACACTGAAACAAAGCGCGCTGCTTGCAGGCCTTTTGGCTGGCACCGGTCTCTTTCCGCAATATGCTTTGGCGTTCAATGCCCCGGCGTTTGACGCCAAAAACATCAACGACGCGCTGAAAGCCTTGGGCGCAGGTGCCCCGCAAGCCAGCAAGGATGTCACGCTGACAGCGCCCGACATTGCAGAAAATGGTGCAGTCGTGCCAATGGGCGTCGCGACCACACTGGCAGGTGTCAAACAGTTGCTGATTCTGGTTGAAAAAAACCCGAACGCTCTGGTGGCGGTTTTCAATGTCTCGGACAGTGTCGAGGCCAACATGACCACCCGCGCCAAAATGGGCCAGTCGTCAGACGTGTATGCCGTCGCGATTTTGAACGACGGCAAAGCTTTCTTCAGCAAAAAGGAAGTCAAGGTTACTTTGGGCGGATGCGGCGGCTGAAGCCCTGGCAGTCGCAACCACCCCTTCACCAATGAATCAGGAGTAAATCATGGCAGATCCGATGCGCATTCGCGCTCAAGTTGCAGGCAGCAATGCCACCGTGCGGGTTTTGATGGCGCACGAAATGGAAACCGGCCAGCGCAAGGACGCAGCAGGCAAAGTCATTCCCGCGTGGCATATCTCCGACGTCACCGCGAGCCTGAATGGCAAGCAGGTACTGAGCGCGGAATGGGGTCCGGCCGTGGCCAAGAATCCGTTCCTTCAGTTCAATATCAGGGGCGCCAAGGCAGGCGACAAGGTGGCCGTCACCTGGAAAGATACCAAGGGCGATACCCGCACCGACGAAGCGGTGGTGTCCTGAGCTTTTCGCCGCGGCCGCCGCCAAAGTCATTGGTGCATTGCGCAATAGGTATAACAACACCGAACGGAAACAACCCATGACAATTCGTTTCGAGCTGGCAACAGTGATCGTTGCCCTGATTTCTGGTGGCGCCATTTTCCCGGCGCTTGCTCAGAAGTCAGCCGCTGAAGGGATCGCCGAATACCGGGCCATGCTGGCCGATGGCAATCCGTCCGAGCTGTTTGAAGCCAAAGGCGAATCACTTTGGAAGCAAAAACGCGGCCCCAAAAATGACTCCCTTGAAAAGTGCGACCTGGGCAAAGGGCCTGGCATCTACAAAGGCGCGTTCGTAGAAATGCCACGCTACTTCGACGACACGAAGAAGGTGCAGGACCTCGAATCGCGCCTGTTGTCCTGCATGGAATCTTTGCAGGGTTTCAATGCTGCAGAAATCGCCAAAACCGCCTTTGGACGGGGCGAGCAAAACAACCTGACCGCGCTGGCCACCTGGATATCTTCTGAGTCGCGCGGTATGAAGTTCGACCTGCCGCAGGCCCGCGTGGAAGAAAAGACCATGTATGAGGTGGGCAAGCGAATCTTCTTTGCACGTGCCGGAACCCATGATTTTTCCTGCGCGTCCTGCCACGGTGAAGACGACAAGCGAATCCGCCTGCAGGACTTGCCCAACCTGACCAAGAACCCGGGGGCCGGTAACGGGTTCGGCGCCTGGCCCGCGTACCGTGTCTCAAACGGGCAGATGTGGGGCATGCAATTGCGCTTGAACGATTGCTACCGCCAGCAACGCTTCCCCTACCCGCTGTTTGGCAGCGAAGCGACGGTCGCACTGGGGGTTTACCTTGGCGTGAACGGCAAAGGCGGTGAATCCATTGCGCCAGCGCTCAAGCGGTAAGGTGAAAAACATGAAAAAGAAAGCTATTGCACTCACTCTGGTTTCGACGGCCCTTTCATTTTTGATAGCAGGTTGCGCGTCGGCGCCAAGCTCTGCTGATCTGGATGCATTGACCGCCAAAATCCTGCAGGCATCGTTTCGTGATGAGGGGCCGGTGAAGGTTGACCGTCTGGTTCAAGACGACGCGAATCGAGAATGCAGCGCGGCCGATGTGGCCGGAAAACCCATCGACCCAAAGATTGGCAAGGCAATTGAAGACGCCAACTTGAAGACGATCAAATGGCCGTCTGACGGCAAGTTTGTCGGGGACTGGCGCGAAGGTGAAAAAATTGCGCAAAGCGGGCGTGGCCTGACCTGGAGCGATGCCGCAGGGCAGGCCAGCGGCGGCAATTGCTACAACTGCCACCAGATCGATAAAAAGGAAATCTCCTTCGGAACGATCGGGCCGAGCCTGTACAACTACGGCAAGATTCGCGGCGTGGTTGATCCGGCAAGCCCCAACAGCAAAGCCATCGTTGAGTACACCTGGGGCAAGGTGTGGAATTCAAAGGCCTACAACGCCTGCTCCAACATGCCGCGTGCCGGGCATGCGGGAATCCTGAACGAAGCGCAAGTGCGGGACATCGTGGGCCTTCTGCTGGACCCCAAATCTCCTGTGAACCAATAGTCAGCCTGACCCACACCCGGCCCGTCCGGGTTTTTTTAATGCTTGATATATCAGCTTTGGCTGATTCAAACTGACAAGACATCATGAACCTGTCAACGCGCGAATTCATGCAGGTACTGGGCGCGGGCACGATGGCGGGCCTGGGGTTGGGCGCCTTCGCCGACGCTGATGCAGCCACCGCGTCCGAAGGGCTTTACGACATACCGAAGTTTGGCAATGTGCATTTTCTGCACATGACAGACTGCCACGCGCAACTCAAGCCCATTTACTTCCGTGAGCCCAATGTCAATTTGGGTTTCGGAACCATGAAGGACAAACTGCCGCATCTGGTGGGCGAACACCTGCTGAAAACGGCGAACGTGCGGCCAGGCACAGCACAGGCGCACGCGCTCACGTACCTGAACTTTGAAAAGGCCGCGCGGCGCTATGGAAAGGTGGGTGGCTTTGCCCACATGGCCACATTGGTCAAGCGCATGAAAGCAAGCCGCCCGGATGCGTTGTTGCTCGACGGTGGCGATACCTGGCAAGGCTCTGCCACCGCGTTGTGGACAAAGGGTCAGGACATGGTGGATGCCTGCAAATTGCTGGGCGTGGACTTGATGACGGGCCATTGGGAGTTCACGCTTGGGCAGGATCGGGTCAAGGAAATTGTCGACAAGGACTTCGCAGGCAAGATTGAATTTATCGCGCAAAACATCAAGACCAATGACTTTGGCGACCCGGTCTTCAAGCCCTATGTGATGCGCGAGATGAATGGGGTGCCAGTCGCCATCATTGGCCAGGCATTTCCCTACACGCCAATTGCGAATCCGCGTTACCTGATGAGTGAATGGGGCTTTGGCATCCAGGAAGAAACCATGCAGAAGACGGTTGACGAAGCCCGGGCCAAAGGCGCCCAGGTCGTCTTTCTGTTGTCGCACAATGGCATGGATGTGGACCTGAAAATGGCCAGCCGGGTGACGGGCATCGACGTCATCATGGGCGGACATACCCACGATGGCATGCCAGTGGCCAGCGTGATCTCAAATGCAGGCGGAAAAACCGTCGTCACCAACTCAGGTTCCAACGGCAAGTTCCTGGGGGTGATGGATCTGGACGTGCGCGCCGGCAAGGTGCAGGATTTCAAATACCGGCTGCTGCCCGTGTTTGCCAACATGCTGCCCGCTGACAAAGAGATGGACGCGCTGATCACCCGTGTACGCGCGCCCTACGAGGCCAGATTGGGCGAAAAATTGGCAGTCAACGACAGCTTCCTTTACCGCCGAGGCAATTTCAACGGCACGGGCGACCAGTTGCTGCTGGACGCATTGATGGAGGTGCAGGGCGCCGAGATTGCTTTTTCACCCGGCTTCCGCTGGGGCACAACCTTGCTGCCGGGCCAGGCCATCACGCGCGAATGGTTGATGGACATGACGGCCATCACCTACCCGTACACCACGCTGACCGAGATGACCGGCGAAACCATCAAATCGATTCTGGAAGACGTGGCAGACAACCTCTTCAACCCGGACCCGTATTACCAGCAGGGCGGCGACATGGTGCGGGTAGGCGGCATGCGCTATGCCTGCAATCCAACCAACAGCATGGGCCAACGCATTGACGACATGCGCCTGAACGGAAAGCCGATTGAGGCCGACCGAAAGTACAAGGTGGCAGGCTGGGCACCCGTCGCGGAAGAAGCCAAAACCACGGGCGGCAAACCGATTTGGGATCTGGTCGAGCCCTGGCTGAAGTCCAAAGGCAAGGTGGCACCGCGCCAATTGAACCTGCCGAAATTGGTGAACGTGGATGGCAACTCGGGCCTGGCGGGTTAGGATCGATTTCAGCAATCTGCTGGGTTTTCCTAAAGATTTTTAGTTCATATCTTTCAATACCAACCCAAAACAAAAGAGCCCGCATTGCAGGCTCTTGCTGGCCCGCTTGCAGGCCGTTCAGCGCCTATTGCTTACTGCGGCGGATCACCCCCAGTCCGGCCAATGCTAAAGCAAAAAGCGCAATACTGGCAGGCTCTGGTACGTTCTGGGCATCCGAGGTGAACGTCACCATTGCGGTGTACATGTCAGGATTGCCAAGGGTCCCGTCTGGGTTGTCACCCGTACTATTGGAGTTATCTGCCCAAGTGCGCCAAAACTTGCCACCTGCAAAATCCATCTTGTCATAGTCCCCAAAATTGAAAGTGCCCGCCAAAGCTGCATCGCTGGTGCCCAGGCTAATCAAAACGTTGGACAGGAATGAACTTCCTCCAGTGTCTGAGACCGTGCCAAAAATCTGGGCTCTTGTATTTGTGCTCGAATTGCGTGCGTCGTACCACGTAATAGCTACAGCGCCGGTAGTTTGATCCACAGCGATGGCCGGGTTGAACTGACTACGTGTCGTGACATCATCATTGACTTTGATGGGTGCGCTCCAGGTTGATCCGTCGTTATCTGAGTAGCGCAGGAAAATGTCAGTGTTATTGCTTTCGTTGATTGTTTCATCGACGTACACCATATAGAGTCGGCCATCGTGCACACCTCCGCTGCGGTCGTATGCTAAATTGGCTTCTGCATCGATGGAGCGGCCTGCCTGTGCCGGGATGAAATCAAATCCTCCAACATTCGTGTTTGTGACGATGCTCTGTGCACCGAATCCGCCCGCCGCCAAACCGTTTGCGTCAAGGTTGAACTTGATCGAGTCTGGACCTTGGCCACTGCCGTTGTTTTGATAGACAACTGCTACTTTGCCTGTCGGGCTGATGGCGATGTCGCCAAAGTCTCCGCCTGAACCAGGTGCAATCTGTAAGGCACTGAATGCACTCACCACGTTTCCGAGCACAGATGCTCCCGCTGCAACAATTCTATTGAGACTGTCTGTAAACGTGACCCAGACCGAGTTGGCACCAACCGCTATAGAGGGTTGATCAGAATTGCCCGTTGCAAGCTGTCCAATGTTGGTGAAATTCACGCCGCCATCAATGCTCCGCAGAACCTCAATGCTTAGTGCGGAAGCACCAAAACGGGTAAGGAACAGGTT
>JANMCB010000374.1:0-2811 GCA_031360805.1 Rhodoferax sp. | reverse complement strand
CGCCAGCTTTGGCCGCATGCTGAGCGAGCCCGCTGCGCGCGAGGCCTTCACCGCCTTCATGGAAAAACGCAAGCCCAACTTTGCCGCGCTTTGATCGACAGCCGCCTTCTCGGGCGCATTCAGTGGAATTTGCCGTGTTTTTGGTTTTGATATCACGGGTGATATCAAATATTTGAGATTTGCCGCTAATACAGGTCATTTTGCCGATTTAATTGATAAAAATGGCCTATAGCCATCGTATTATATAGATAGTTTGCTATTTTAAAGATAGCAAACGAATCTCAAATCAAATAGATCTGTAAGCCATCCGGCGGCCCGCACGACGAGCCAGCAAAGACGTTACGCTTCCGTGCCATGACAAATTCTTTTGCAGAACCCCTGTTGACCTCCCTGCATGCCGCACTGGTTGCACAGGGTAACCAATGGGCCAATGCGCCGCTTGAACGTCTCAAAGACAAAGGCCTCGCCCACGACCACGTTCGCCTGTGCGGTACTGGCGTGCTGGCCCGCATCCCCAAACAGAGCCAGTTGCAGCTCAGCGCGCACGACAACCTGGCCTACCAGTGCGCCTGTTTTGAGCGTGCCAGCGCTGCGGGCCATGCGCCACATCTGCGTGGCGTGCTGCCGCCCAGTGCGTTGCTGCCGCGCGGTGCACTGCTGGTGGAAGAAATCATGGGCCGCAACGCCATGTTGCCAGGCGATCTGGAACTGATCGTGCGGGCGCTGGCGTCAATCCATGCACTGCCGCTGCCCGACATGGCGCACCGGCACCCGCTGATCAATGCGCCAGACCCGCTTCAGGCGATGCTGGATGAGGTGTCTGAACAAGCGCGCCATGTGCCTGCCGCTGCGGTGGGCAGCCAGGTTGAGGCCGTCATTCTGGCGGAGCTGGAGCGTCTGCACAGAGTTTGCGCGCAAGGCGACCGCCCGCCACGCCACCTGATTGCGTTTGACGGGCACCCGGGCAATTTCATCATCCAGGGCAGTGTCGGCTCGCAAAGTGATTTGCAAAATGCATATCCCGTTCAGGCCGTGTTGGTCGATCTTGAAAAATGCCGCTACAGCTACCCAGGCCTGGACCTGGCCCACGCCACGCTGTACACCTCGACCACGTGGGACCTTGATTCCCATGCCGTGTTGCAGGTAGTGGACGTGTTGGCGGCCTACACCCATTGGGCCAAGGCAGTGGGCGCTCTGGCGGCAGACGCCGCGCGCACCTGGCACGTGCCACTGCGCCGCGCCATGTGGCTGTGGTCCATCACCTGGTGCGCCAAATGGCGCACGCTCTCTGGCCAAGCGGCCCATGTGTCAACCGATGGCGAAGACTGGTCCACCGAACACAGCGGCAGCGCGCTGGTCGCCCACGTGCGCGACCGGGTGGACCATTACCTGTCCCCCGCTGTGGTGGCGCAGGTTCTGCAGGAGTTTGATGCGCTGGAACAGGCGTTTGGGTGATTTTGAATTTGCGCATCGTCATGCCGGTGCTCCATGAGGGCGACACATTGCAACCGGCTTTGCTCGCTTTGCAACCCATGCGCCAGCGCGGTGCCGAGCTGGTCGTTGTGGATGGCGGCAGCACCGACAGCACCTGGGCGCTGGCCTGCACGCTGGCCGACCAGGTGCGACTGGCGCCGCGTGGCCGGGCCGCGCAGATGAACGCGGGCGCCAAAGACTGTCATGCCGATGTGTTGCTGTTCCTGCATGCCGATACCCGGTTGCCGGACCATGCGGACAGGCTTATTGCGCAGGCCCTGAACGCAGGGCAACCATGGGGCCGCTTTGATGTGTGCATTGACAGCCCGCACCCGATGCTGCGCGTGGTCGAGCGCCTGATGAACCTGCGCTCGCGCTTGACCGGCATCGCCACTGGCGACCAGGCGATGTTTGTCCGGCGTGATGTGTTTGGGGGGCTCGGCGGTTTTTCTGATTTGCCGTTGATGGAAGACATTGAACTCTCAAAACGTCTCCTGAAGACAGGCCCACCCGCTTGCATCCATGTGCCCGCAGTTACTTCGGCCCGCCGCTGGCAGCAGCACGGCGTGTGGCGCACCATCCTGCTGATGTGGCGGCTGCGCCTGGCATACTTTTTGGGTACTGACCCGCACGTTTTGGCGCTGCGGTATGGCTATGCGCCGAGGCCGGAACCTGTGGCTGCGGCTATCGCAATCCTCGCCAAGGCGCCGGTGGCGGGCCTGGCCAAAACACGCCTCATCCCGCTGCTGGGCGCTGCCGGCGCCGCGCGGGCGCAGCGGCGCTTTACCCTGAATACCTTGCGGGCGGCCAGCCAGGCCGCGCTCGGCCCTGTGACGCTGTGGTGCGCGCCCAATGCCACACACCGCTTCTTCAGGGCGTTGCGCCGTGTCACCGGCACAGAGTGCATCAACCAGCCGCAGGGCGACATTGGCGCGCGCATGTTGCATGCATTCCAGCAGCACTTTGCCGATCCTGCAAAACGTCCCTTGCTGCTGGCCGGCACCGACTGCCCCCTGCTGGAACCCGGCCATCTTCTACAGGCAGCGCAGGCGCTCAAGCAGCATGATGTGGTGCTGATCCCCGCTGAGGACGGCGGCTATGTACTGATCGGCATGCGGGTGCTGGTGCCCCCCGTGTTTGAAGGCATCGCCTGGAGCACGCCGCAAGTCATGGCGCAAACCCGCGAGCAGCTTCGTCGCGCGGGTGTGTCGTGGCTTGAGCTACCGACGCTGTGGGACGTGGATGAACCGGCTGATTGGCAGCGGCTGCAAGGGCTGGAATCGACGCATTTGAATGCAGGACCGCGACCAGACGAATGACAATCCAAACATGATCAAT
>JANMCB010000371.1:0-3706 GCA_031360805.1 Rhodoferax sp. | reverse complement strand
TGGGTGCAAGCGAGCTTTGCAATATCTACGGCGCCACAGAAACTTGCGGCAATTGCGCCGTTACCTGGCACCATTGGCCGCTGGCGCGCCGCGCCTATTGCCAAGGCCCGCCCTTGCCGGGACAAGAAATTCGCTTCGTTGACGATATGACGGGACTGCCGGTTCCCGCAGGTTCACCCGGTATGGCCGAAGTGCGTGGCTATACGACGCTGGGCTACAGTGGCACCAGTGCGGCGCAAAACGCAAAGGCGTTCACCTCCGACGGTTTTTATCGCACCGGCGACATGGGGATGCAAAACCCTGAGGGAGACTTTGTGTTCGTCGGCCGCGTCAGCGAGATGATTAAACGCGCCGGCATAAACGTGTCGCCGGCCGAGGTCGAAGCCATATTGCGGCGCCACGCTTCGGTGAAGGACGCAGCCGTTGTCGGCGTACCGGACGCGGCGCGTGGCGAGCGCATTTTTGCCTACGTGGTACCCGTCGGCGATGGCGAGTTCAAAGGTAATTTCGATGTCAACGCATTGCTTCGCCATTGCGCGATCGAAGCCTCCAAATACAAAATGCCGGACCATATTGAAACCTGCTCTGCGCTGCCGCTGACCGTCACCGGCAAACTGCAACGCAACGAGCTGAAGCAAATGGCCATCAAGCTGGCGGGCGAGCTTGCATCGCAGGCACATTAAGCGAACATTCATGTTCAGGAGACAACAACAATGACATTGCGTGACAAAGCCTGCGTCACTGGCATTGGCGAAACGGTTTACATGCGGGGTTCGAGCAAAACCGCGTTCGAACTGCAAATTGAGTCGTCGCTCAAAGCAATTGCCGACGCGGGCTTGAGCCCCAAGGACATCGACGGCATCATCCCGATTGGCCTGGTCAGCGGCACCGCAGACGATTTCATCGACAATTTTGGCCTGCCCGACTTGCGTTTCTCTGCCGTCGTGCCTCATGGCGGCGCCAGCCCGGCGATGGCGCTGCAATGCGCCGCTGTGGCAGTGGCCAGCGGTGCCTGCAACCATGTGCTGATCACCTTCGGGCGCAATGTGAGTGCAGCAGCCAACAAAGCCGGCGCTCGTATCCACAACATGCCGCAGTTCCACTTTGTCACCGAATTCGAATACGCCATGGGGGCCATCGCCCCGGCACAGCTGTATGCACCAATGGCGCGCCGCCACATGGAACTGTACGGCACTACCGTGGAACAGTTTGGCGAAGTAGCGGTGGCCTGCCGCGCGCACGCCTTGCTCAACGACAACGCAGTGATGAAGAAGCCCATCACCCTGGAGGACCACCGCAATTCGCGCATGATTGCCGACCCGTTTCGCCTGCTCGATTGCAGCCTGGAGAGCGACGGCGGTGCGGCAGTAGTGATCAGTGCAAGCGAACGGGCTGGCGACTTGCGCCATCGCAAGGTTTACATCGCTGGTGTGGCAGCGGGCCACCCTGACTCACCCGGCGCCATCACCCAACGCCCTGATATGACTAGCCTTGGCATCGGCAAAGCCGCACCGCGTGCGTTCCAGATGGCTGGGGTCACCCCGGCAGACATTCAGGTCGCTGAGATTTATGACTGCTTCACCTACGCGGTGATTCGACAGCTCGAAGACATGGGGTTTTGTGCCAAAGGTGAAGGCGGGCCGTTCGTACAGGGTGGCCGCTTGAAATTGGGCGGCGCGCTGCCAACCAATACGCATGGCGGGCTTCTATCGCAGGCGCACGTTTGGGGCCTGAACCACATCGTTGAATTGGTGCGCCAGTTACGCGGCGACGCTGGACGCGCCCAGGTTAAAGATGCGGAACTCGGCCTGGTGACAGGTTACGGGGATATGGGCGATGGCGCCCTGGCCATCATGCGCAGAGGATGAACATGAATGCATCAACATCAATATCGGCCTCCACAAAAACACCAATGCCAGCCGCAATGCCTTCAGAAATCCCCAAACCGTCGCCCCCAACCAGCGATCTGGCCCGCCCCTACTGGGAAGCGGCCGCACAGGGGAAACTGGTGCTGCAGTCCTGTAGCGCGTGCGGCAAGGTGCGCCATTACCCACGTCTGTTGTGTGATGCCTGCTACTCCGATGCCGTCATCTGGTTGGCTTCCCAGGCCGTTGGCAAAGTGCACAGCTGGACGGTAGCCCACCATGCGTTTCACCCAGCCTTCGCTGGTGAATTGCCCTATACCCTGGTCACCGTAGACTTAGACGAAGGGGTTCGCGCCTTGGGCCGCTGGCGAGCAAGCGCAACAGATCCTGCGATGGCGATTGGACTGCCGGTTCAAGGACGCTTTGAACCCCGGGCAGGCGGCGTTGATCTGGTTTTTTGGCCAAAAGTCTAAAGTTATACTCGCGAGTATGAAAAACGTCGCTATTTCGAACAAAAAGAAAACCACTAAAAGCGAGAGACTGAAGTTAATGCCAATTCAAACGCGTGCGTCAAATCAGGGCGACGCTCCAACCGAAGAGAACCCTGTCGAGGACATCCGCGATGCAGTGACACGGCTCAAGCGTGAGCGGATCATTACCACTGCTGTCGATCTTTTTCACAATAACGGGCTGGGCAACACCACACTGGAAGCCGTCGCTGAAAAGATGAACGTGACCAAGCCGTTTATCTATTCACACTTCAAGTCGAAGGGCGATTTGCTGGCAGAGATTTGCGCACAAGGTATTCGCGCATCATTAGACGTCGTGAACAAAGTAGCGGCCTTGGAGAGTTCCGCCGCCGAAAAAATGCAGTCCATGGCGCGTGATTTCATGCTGGCAGTACTGGAAAACCAGGGACACATTGCAATTTACACGCGCGAACAAAAGCATCTCGCGAAGGCAGACAGTGATGCGATTGATGACATGCGCCGCGAATTTGACCGCAAGGTCTGCGCATTGATCAACGATGGCGTGGCCACGGGCGAGTTTGTCGTGGATGACGTGCAATTGGCGTCTCTGGCGATTGGCGGCATTGTCAGCTGGTCCTACGTCTGGTACCGTCCGAACGGGCGATTGACCCGGCTTGAAACCGCCGATCGCATTGCTGACCTGGTGATGGCGATGCTTCAGGCAAAGCCTGCCCCGCGAATCGGCAATCCAGCCAGCGCACCAGAGCGACCGAAGCTGGTCAAAAAATAGCCAGTCGAAATTTTTACGCGGGCTCCAGCTGTCCCAAGACCTCCCGCGTATGCTGCCCCAATGCTGGAGCCTGGCATGTGATGCGTCCGCTGGCTCCATTGATCAAAATTGGCTGGAGCAGAAATTTCTGCATCCCGTTTTCACCGTTGGGTCCAGGCACCTCGACAACCATCCCACGTGACATCATTTGCGGATCAGCCAGCACTTGGTGCAAAAGTCGCACGGGACCGAATGCAATCCCCAGCGATTCGAGCTTCTCGTACAAAGCGTCGTAAGGCCAGATAGCAACTGCCGCCCGAAGTACTGGGGTGATCTCTGCAGCCCTGGCGCTGCGGGCCTGCTCAGTGAGCGTCGAAAAGTCGTTCAGGCCGAGCAGTTTGCAAAGCGCTGACCACATGGCGTCTTCGCCTGCAATGCTAAGGGTGATTTGCCGACCATCCGCCGTGGCAAACAGCCCGTAACCGGGGTCTTGTGGCGGCAAAGTGCGCGTTGGCAAATCATTCATGGGCGGCATCAGAAACGGCGTCATCCAGCTCACCAGGGAGTCAAGCATCGACACATCGATGGCAGCACCCTGACCT
>JANMCB010000350.1:0-12900 GCA_031360805.1 Rhodoferax sp. | reverse complement strand
TGATCTTGATGAGAATCCACAGAACCGGCCAAGCCATCGCCACCCACCAAGGAGCGTTGACCAGCCCCTCACCCATTGAATGAATCGCGTCAATCATGCTGCGACTCCCGCATCGGCAGTCTTTTGCAAAGAAGACGCCCGGCGAACGGTACCATCAAGTGAATAGATAGTGGCAACCGCTGGCTCTCGCGTGGTTTCCGTCAAATCGATCGCTGCATTTGACGCGTTGCTTAATCGGACCGGAGCAACATGGGTTGCGCCTGTGGCCTGGTCACCGAGCGCTTTGACCAAAACATCTTGTGCAGAGTCAAAATCGAACTCCGGCAGGCTCAACATGTTCGCTAAGACCCTAAGCACTTTCCACGCGGGGCGGGTATCTCCCAAGGGCTTCACCACGGCATGAAAACCTTGAATTCGACCTTCTGCGTTAACAAATGTGCCGGGTGTTTCGGTAAACGGAGAAATCGGCAACAGTACGTCACTAAAGGACATATTGGCCTTGAACGGGCTCAAGCTGACCACCATTTGGCAGTCCCCCAAAACCCGGGCGCTGGCAGTACCTGAGGCCGAGTCAAACACGGGTTCGGTGTTCAGCAACAGGGCAGCCTTGAGACCGCCTGCCAGCATTTGACTCGTATTCAAACCGCCCTCACCCGGCATGGCGTTGACCAGTTGTGCCCCTACGGTATTTGCGGCTTCGGTGAGATAGCCGACACTGGCGCCGGTTTGCTCACCAATCCAGTTGGCCAGCACCAGGAGGCTGGAAGCTTTGGGGTGGTGGGCAGCTGCATTGCCGAGCAAAACGGCCTTGCGCTCACCAGACAATAGTGACCTGCCAATCGCCTTTGCGGTTTCCCCGGGCGCACCAGCGACTGGCGCAGCAATGCCTTTTTCTTGCGCAATAGCCAATGCGATATCTGCCAAGGTTTGAACCCAGGAGGACGAAGGCGCCAATAGCGAATTGGTAATGGGGATGGCCCAGTCCTGCGCCTCTGAATTGACGGCATTGACGGCACAGCCCAAACGCGCTGCGTGGCGAATTCGCAGCCCGAACAGCGGATGGTCCTTTCGCAGGTTGGAACCCACCACGAGCACGCGCTGCAAGGTCGACAAGGAAGCGATTGAAGTGCCAAGCCAATGGGCTGACAGCGAGCCTGCTCCACCTCTTGAAAACTCTGCATTGCGCAGCCGGTAATCTATATTTTCACTGCCCAAACTGCGGATCAATTCACTTGCGAGAAAGAGCTCCTCAGTGGTGCTGTGCGGACTCACCAATGCGCCAATGCTCTGCGCGCCGTGATCAGTCTTGATTTGCTTCAAGCCGTTCGCTACATATGCAAGTGCCGTCTGCCAGTCGACAGTTTTCCAGACACCGCCCTGCTTGAGCATAGGTGCTGTCAATCGCTCGTCACAGTTCAACGCTTCATATGAAAAGCGATCCCGGTCAGAAATCCAGCACTCGTTCACTTCGTCGTTCTCCAATGGAACAACGCGCATCACCTTGTTGCCTTTGACCTGAACAATCAGGTTCGCGCCGGCCGAGTCATGCGGGCTAATCGACTTGCGGCGTGAGAGCTCCCATGTGCGCGCACTGTAACGAAAGGGTTTGCTGGTGAGCGCACCGACTGGGCAAATGTCGATCATGTTACCTGAGAGCTCTGAATTGATCGATGAGCCAATGAATGTCTCAATTTCAGCATGCTCTCCGCGATGTGACATGCCCAGTTCCATGACGCCGGCAACTTCCTGGCCAAACCGGATGCACCGCGTGCAGTGAATACAACGGCTCATTTCCTGCATGGAGATGAGTGGGCCGACGTCTTTCACGGCCACAACCCGCTTTTCTTCTTCGTAACGCGACGCCGAACCACCGTAACCAACGGCCAAATCCTGCAACTGACACTCTCCGCCCTGGTCGCAAATGGGGCAATCCAGCGGGTGATTGATCAGCAAGAATTCCATCACCGATTGCTGCGCCTTGATGGCTTTGTCGCTCTTGGTGCGCACGATCATCCCCTGCGTCACTGGCGTCGCACAGGCCGGCATGGGTTTGGGCATTTTTTCCACGTCGACCAGACACATGCGGCAATTGGCCGCAATGCTCAGCTTTTTGTGATAACAAAAATGCGGAATGTAGGTGCCCGCCTTTTCAGCTGCCTGCATGATCAGGCTGCCTTCAGCAACTTCTACCTTTTTGCCGTCGAGTTCAATTTCAATCATTGGGTCGCTCTTTGTCGCTCTTGATCAAACGTAGGCCGGAACCATGCAGGTTTTGTGCTCAACGTGGTATTCAAATTCATGGCGGAAATGCTTGATCATGGCTCGCACGGGCATGGCCGCAGCATCGCCCAGTGCGCAAATGGTGCGCCCCTGAATGTTGTCAGCGACCGAGTTCAGCAAATCCAGATCACTGGGGCGACCCGTGCCAGTTTCAATGCGGTCCACCATGCGTGACAGCCAGCCAGTGCCTTCACGGCATGGCGTGCATTGACCACATGACTCGTGCATGTAGAAGAAGCTCAGGCGCTGCAAGGACTTCACCATGCAGCGACTGTCATCCAGCACAATCACTGCACCCGAACCGAGCATGGAGCCAGCTTTTGCGATGGAGTCATAGTCCATCGTGCAGCCCATCATGATGTCTGCCGGCAAGATCGGCGCGGACGATCCACCAGGGATGACCGCTTTGAGTTTGCGCCCTTTACGCACACCACCAGCGATTTCCAGCAACGTTGGAAAAGTCGTACCGAGTGGCACCTCGTAGTTACCAGGCAACTCAACGTCGCCACTGACGGAGTAAATTTTGGTGCCACCGTTGTTGGGCTTGCCACATGCAAGGTAAGCCGCTCCACCATTGCGAATGATCCAGGGGACGGCCGCAAAGGTTTCGGTGTTGTTGATGGTGGTAGGCTTGCCATACATGCCAAAGCTGGCTGGAAACGGCGGCTTGAATCTGGGTTGGCCCTTCTTGCCTTCGAGCGATTCCAGCAAAGCCGTTTCTTCACCACAAATATAGGCGCCGAATCCATGAGCCGCGTGCAACTGAAAGCTGTAAGCACTGCCCAAAATCTGATCGCCTAAATACCCGGCAGCACGAGCTTCCAGCAGTGCCTCTTCAAAGCGGTCATAACTGGCGAAAATTTCACCGTGGATGTAGTTGTAACCCACGCTGATGCCCATGGCGTAGGCGGCAATGATCATGCCTTCAATCACGATGTGCGGGTTGAACTGCAGAATATCCCGGTCCTTGCAGGTGCCCGGCTCACCTTCATCAGAATTGCACACCAGATACTTCTGGCCCGGGAATTGACGCGGCATGAAACTCCACTTCAACCCGGTAGGGAAACCCGCACCACCGCGACCCCGCAGTGCAGATTCCTTGACGATCGCGATAACCTGATCCTGCGTCAGTCCAGCAGGTTTGCCATCGTCGGCAGGCGCTACTGCGTCCTTCCCCAGGATTTTGCGCAGCGCTTGATAGCCACCCCGCGCTTCGTAGTCCTTCAAGCGCCAGTTCGCACCATTCAGGCCTGCATAAATTTGCGGATTGATGTGCCGGCCGTGAAAGCAAGTCTCCAAACCGTTAGCTTGAAATTGGGCGAGTATTTTTTCGGCAGATATTGTCATTGAACCTCCGCCGCTGGCGATGTGACGGTTGCACGCAGGCCATCAACCAGTTGATCCAGCTTGTCATTGCTCATGAAACTGCACATCGAGCGGTCGTTGACCAGCAACACGGGGGAGTCAGCACATGCGCCCAAACATTCGCTTTGCTGCAGGGTGAACATTCCATCTGACGTGGTTTGCCCCATCTGGATGCCCAATTTGGACTCCAAATGCCGCAGGGCCGCCTGCCCATCCCGCAACTGGCAGGGCAAGTTAGTGCAAACATTGAGCTTGAACTTTCCAACCGGCCGCTGGTTGTACATGTTGTAAAAGGTCGTGACCTCATGCACCGCGATGGGAGCCATGCCCAAATAGTCGGCAACCACTTTTTCACTTTCGACACTGACCGACCCGAGCTCCTGCTGAACAATGGCCAAACAGGCCATCACCGCAGATTGCTTTTGATCCGCCGGGTATTTGGCGACTTCAATCGCGAACCGCCCTATTGAATGATCAGAGATCATCGGTCAATCTCCCCAAACACAATGTCCATGGTGCCAATGATGGCCACCGCATCCGCAATCATGTGGCCGCTGGCCATTTCGTTCAGTCCCGCCAAATGGGCAAAGCCGGGTGCGCGGATCTTCAGTCGATAGGGCTTGTTTGCACCGTCACTGACGATGTAAATGCCAAACTCCCCCTTGGGATGTTCCACTGCAGCATAGGCTTCGCCTTCCGGCACGTGGAATCCTTCGGTGAACAGCTTGAAGTGGTGAATCAGCTCTTCCATGTTGGACTTCATGGACTCGCGGTCCGGCCCCGCGACTTTGTGGTTGTCGGTGATCACCGGGCCGGGGTTGACGCGCAACCAGTCCACACATTGCTTGATGATACGGTTGGACTGCTTCATCTCTTCCATGCGAACGAGATAGCGGTCGTAACAGTCGCCAGTCTTTCCAACCGGGATATCAAAGTCCATTCGGTCATAGACATCGTAGGGCTGCTTCTTTCGCAAATCCCAAGCCACGCCTGAGCCGCGAAGCATGGCGCCCGTAAACCCCAGATTCATGGCGCGCTCCGGGGTGACAACGCCGATGCCCACCGTGCGCTGTTTCCAGATGCGGTTGTCGGTCAGTAAGGTGTGGTATTCGTCCAGATAGGCCGGGAAGCGTTGCGTAAAGTCATCAATGAAGTCAATGAGAGAACCGTTGCGGTTGGTGTTGAGTTCCTTGATCGCCTTGGCATTGCGTATCTTGTTGACTTTGTATTGCGGCATGCTCTCAGGCAGGTCGCGATAGACTCCGCCCGGGCGGAAATAGGCGGCATGCATGCGCGCGCCGCTGGCGGCCTCATACATGTCGAACAAATCCTCACGCTCGCGAAAGGCATACAGCAACAAGGTCATGGCGCCGCAGTCGAGCCCGTGTGCGCCCACCCACAGCAGATGGTTGAGCAAACGGGTAATTTCCGAAAACATCACCCGGATGTACTGCGCGCGAAGCGGCACATCAATACCCATGAGTTTTTCTATTGCAAGGCAATAGGCGTGCTCGTTGCACATCATCGACACATAGTCGAGTCGATCCATGTAAGGCAGGTTCTGGATGAAGGTCTTGCTTTCAGCCAATTTTTCGGTGGCGCGATGCAGCAGGCCGATGTGCGGATCAGCGCGCTGGATAACTTCACCGTCAAGCTCCAGCACAAGGCGTAAAACGCCATGGGCAGCCGGATGTTGCGGCCCAAAGTTCAGGGTGTAATTTTTAATTTCTGCCATAACGGTCGCTTGGACGGAGGGTTCGCCTAGTGCAGGCCCCCATAGTTGTCCTCACGGACAATGCGCGGCGTGATTTCACGCGGCTCGATGGTGACTGGCTGGTAGATCACACGCTTCTGCTCGGCGTCATACCGCATTTCTACATGCCCGGTCGTGGGGAAATCTTTCCGAAATGGGTGCCCAATGAAACCGTAGTCAGTCAGAATGCGGCGCAAGTCATTGTGACCCGCAAAAACGATGCCAAACAGATCAAACGCCTCTCGCTCAAACCAATTGACTGAACTCCAAACTTCACCCAGAGACGCAACAACGGGCACGTCGTCGTCAGGCGCAAACACTTTCAATCTCAGTCGCTGGTTCAAGGTGACAGACAAAAGGTGCGACACAACGCAATAGCGGCGACCATTAAAAGCACCGTCCCGGTTTTCTTTGTATTCAGAATAGTCGACACCACACAAATCCACCAGCAACTCAAAATTACAGTCGGGTGAATTTCGAAGGATTCTTGCTGCAGCCAGGTAGTCCGCACTTGAAACCACCACAGTGACTTCGCCCAGAGCCAAGTCGATATGCCGGACCTTGTCACCCAAAGCCTGTGCCACCACTGTTTTCAAGACTTGGGCATCTACCGCGTAATTGGACATATCGATACCTTCAAACGCGGGCAATGGTTTGGGTGCGGCGTATTTTTTGCTGCAACTGGATGATGCCGTACAGCAGCGCCTCGGCAGTCGGCGGGCACCCTGGCACATACACGTCGACCGGAACAATGCGGTCGCACCCCCGAACCACTGAATAGCTGTAGTGGTAGTACCCGCCACCATTGGCGCATGAACCCATGCTGATCACCCACCGAGGTTCGCTCATCTGGTCGTAAACTTTTCGCAGTGCAGGTGCCATTTTGTTGCACAACGTGCCCGCCACAATCATCAAATCAGACTGACGCGGGCTGGCTCGAAAGACTTCGGCACCAAAACGGCTGATGTCATAACGCGCCGCCGCAGCGTGCATCATTTCAACCGCACAGCAGGCCAGACCAAACGACATGGGCCACAAGGAACCGGTTTTGGCCCAGTTCATGACCGAGTCATAGGACGTCGTCATGAAGCCCTCTTTGAAAACGCCTTCAATTGCCATAACTTGGGACCACCTTCACTCCTGATTCATCTTTCATTGGCCACTGGGCTACTCCCAATCCAACGCGCCTTTTTTCCATTCGTAGATAAAGCCCACGACCAGAATGGCCAAGAACACCATCACCGACCAGAAACCCAGCGGACCAATCTCTTTCAAGGCGACGGCCCAAGGAAAGAGAAAGGCAATTTCCAGGTCAAAAAGGATGAACAGGATGGCGACAAGGTAATAGCGCACATCAAATTTCATTCGTGCGTCTTCAAAAGCTTCAAAGCCGCACTCATACGGGGAATTTTTAGCGGCATTGGGTCGATTGGGGCCAAGCACAAAACCAATGGCCTGTGGCGCAATGCCTACTGCAACGCCAACCAAGATGAACAACAGTACCGGCAAATATTGATCAATGTTCATCTTGCTAACTGTTTGGTGCCGTCGGCGAGACTCGAACTCGCACAGCTTTCGCCACTACCCCCTCAAGATAGCGTGTCTACCAATTTCACCACGACGGCTTTTTTTGTTTCGATTGAGCGTGAGGGACCTTGCGGTTTTAATACTGTATCGAAGCCCTAGAGTTTACCCTGAAAACCGGGCATTTTCTCTCTCTGAATCCGTGCAATCAGGCTTGATTCAAAAGCCTGGTGCACCCATCCATCATTTTGAAGGGATTTGTGCGGCACCTGACGCAATCGCCGCCGGAGCTGGTGCAGTCGCGGCTGCTGACGCCGCAGGCGCAGCCGAGGAAGCACCCGCTGGAACCGAAGCTGCTACCCCCTCAAGCACACTTCCAGAACTCGTCGGGCGAAGGTTGCCAAAGTAGGCCAGTGACAATGTAGCGATAAAGAAGACTGTCGCCAGAACCGCAGTGGTACGGGATAGAAAGTTCGCACTGCCGCTGGCACCGAACAAGCTTCCCGAACTGCCGCCACCAAAAGCCGCTCCCATGTCTGCACCCTTGCCATGTTGGACCAGAATCAAACCGATCATGGCCAACGCCGAGATCATTTGCACTGCCAGAATAATGTTCAATACGATGTTCAATTTCAACTCCTAAATAAATTGCCGTAAACGTTCACGGTCAGCGTGCTGCTGCAATGATCGCCAGAAAATCCGGTGACTTGAGTGATGCACCCCCAACCAGGCCGCCATCAATGTCGGGCTGTTCCAGCAACTGCGCCGCGTTGCCTGCATTCATGCTGCCGCCATACAAAATGTGAATGCGATCTGCGTGTTCAGTTGCGGCCCTGAGTTGCGCCCGCAACACCGCATGCACCTCTTGCGCTTGCGCGGCGCTTGCAGTTTTGCCCGTCCCTATCGCCCAAACCGGCTCATAGGCCACCACGACCTCGCTAATGCAGTGACCGTTGTCGTGAATCACTGCGGCAAGTTGACGCTTGACTACCTCTTCGGTCTTCCCGGCATCGCGTTCGGCCAGGGTTTCGCCCACACAAATGATGGGGGTGATGCCGCAAGCCAGCGCCTGCTTGGCTTTGAGTGAAACCACAACATCGGTTTCTGCATGGTATTGGCGGCGCTCAGAGTGACCCACCAAACAATAACGCAGGCCAAACTCCTTGAGCATGGCAGCCGATATTTCGCCGGTGAACGCACCGGACGAATGTTGCGACACGTCCTGCGCACCGATTTCCATCGCGCAATCCGTCAGCAAGAGCTGAAGCTGGGCCAGGTAGATCGACGGCACACACACCGCGACCTGTGGTGGATTCGGCCCGAGTCCGGCCAGAAGTGCGGTCATCAACGAATCATTGGCGGCGAGGCCGCCATTCATCTTCCAGTTGCCAACAATGAGCTTTCTCATCATGACATCGCTCTAGCCATGCTTCCAGGTCAGAACAATTTTCCCAATGTGCTGGTTGGATTCCATCAAGGCATGTGCCTTTTCTGCGCCACTTTCAGATGCATCGCCCACCGCATCAAACACACTGTGAATCACAGTTTTGACGGTGCCATTTTCCAGCAGCGGCCAAACGTTTTTCTTGAGTAATGCCGCAATCGCCGCCTTGAACGCAATGGGCCGCGGCCGCAAGGTCGATCCGGTGATGGTCAAACGGCGGCGCAACACCACACCCGCATTGATTTCGGCCTTGACGCCGCCTTGCACAGCGATGATGACGAGTCGGCCATCTTCTGCCAGGCACTCAAGTTCGCGGGCGACATAGGCTCCAGCGACCATGTCAAGAATCACGTTGACGCCTGCGCCTGCGGTAATTCGTTTAACTTCCTCGACGAAGTCCTGCGTTTTGTAATTGATGGCGTGGTCCGCACCCAACTTCAAACAAGCCGCGCACTTTTCATCGCTGCCCGCCGTGGCGATCACCTGGCTGCCCAATGCCTTGGCCATGGCAATTGCCGTGACGCCAATGCCGCTGGTGCCGCCTTGAATCAGCAGTGTCTCGCCTTTTTGCAGGCGCGCGCGGTCGAATACGTTGCTCCAGACAGTGAAAAATGTCTCAGGCAAGGAGGCTGCTTCGATATCACTCAAGCCTTTGGGTGATGGCAGGCATTGCACCACTGGCGCAACGCAATACTCGGCGTAACCGCCACCTGCGACCAAAGCACAGACGCGGTCCCCTGGCTTGAAGCCTGCCGCAGCCATTGCCTGCGCATCGCCGCTCTCGACCACGCCAGCCACTTCAAGGCCCGGCAGATCGGAAGCACCCGGTGGCACAGGATAGTTGCCAGTGCGTTGCAGCACGTCGGGCCGGTTGACCCCGCTGGCGTTCACGCGGATCAGCAATTCGCCTGCGCCGGCCACCGGCATCGGGCGAACGCTGGCGCGCAAGACTTCAGGCCCACCAAAAGAGGCAATTTCAATGACATTCATTCTGAAATCCAATGTTTACACGGTCTCTGGCGATTGCTGGTATGGCTGCAATTTCGTTTGCCAATCCAATGCGTAATGGCACCCGCCACCAGCCAAACCTTCGACCCGATTCAAGTTGGATCAAGTCGGGATTCGGGCAAATGTCTGACGGGCAGTGTTTATGGCCTATTGCTGCGCAGGACGATCCAGCAAAGCCTTCATAGACAGTTTGATCCGACCTTTTTCATCGGTCTCCATGACCTTGACCTTGACGATCTGGCCTTCTGACAAATAATCCGAGACTTTCTCTACGCGCTCGTGTGCAATCTGGCTGATGTGCAGCAGACCGTCTTTGCCAGGCAACAGGTTGACCAGGGCGCCGAAATCCAGAATTTTGGTGATAGGGCCTTCGTAGACCTTGCCAATCTCCACTTCAGCGGTGATCTGCTGGATGCGGCGTTTGGCCTCCTCGGCCTTGGCATTGTCGGTGGCGGCAATGGTGATGGTGCCGTCTTCGTTGATGTTGATCTGGCAACCGGTTTCTTCAGTCAGCGCGCGAATCACCGCGCCGCCTTTGCCGATCACGTCACGGATTTTCTCCGGGTTGATCTTCATCGTGTACAGCTTGGGAGCAAAGTTGGAAATTTCAGTCTTCGCTTCGCCCATCGCTTCTTGCATTTTGCCCAAAATGTGCATGCGCGCTTCTTTGGCCTGCGCCAATGCGACTTGCATGATTTCTTTGGTGATGCCCTGGATTTTGATGTCCATCTGCAAGGCGGTGATGCCATTGGTAGTACCGGCAACCTTGAAGTCCATGTCGCCCAGATGATCTTCGTCGCCCAGGATGTCGGTCAACACGGCGAAGCGGCCACCGTCTTTGATCAGGCCCATGGCGATACCCGCCACGTGCGCCTTCATGGGCACGCCCGCGTCCATCAAGCTCAGGCAGCCACCGCAGACAGAAGCCATTGACGATGAGCCATTGGACTCGGTGATCTCCGACACCACGCGCATCGTGTACGGGAATTCTTCCTTGCTTGGCAGGCAAGCGATCAACGCCCGTTTAGCCAAACGCCCGTGACCAATCTCGCGGCGCTTGGGTGTGCCGACACGGCCGGTCTCGCCCGTGGCGAACGGAGGCATGTTGTAGTGCAGCATGAAGCGGTCTTCGTACTCACCGGCCAGCGCGTCAATGCGTTGTGCATCGCGCTCGGTGCCCAGCGTGGTGACGACCAGGGCCTGCGTTTCACCGCGTGTGAACAAGGCAGAGCCGTGCGTGCGGGGCAAAACGCCATTGCGGATTTCGATGGCGCGCACGGTGCGTGTGTCGCGGCCATCGATGCGCGGCTCGCCGGCCAGAATCTGGCTGCGCACGATACGGGCCTCAATGTCGAACAACATGCCTTCAACGGCCACGGCATCAAACACCACGCCCTCGGCTTTCAGGCCCATCTTGACCCAGGTATAGGTTTCGCGCGTGGCATGGGTGCGCGCCTGCTTGTTGCGAATTTGGTAGGCCGCAGCCAGTTTTTCTTCGGCCAGAGCGCCCACTTTGGCGATCAGCACGTCATCCTTGGCAGGCGCCCTCCAGTCCCAAACCGGCTTGCCAGCATCACGCACCAGGTCGTGAATCGCGTTGATGGCGATGTTGCCTTGCTCGTGGCCAAAGACGACCGCGCCAAGCATGATTTCCTCGCTGAGCTGCTGAGCTTCCGATTCCACCATCAATACGGCGGACTCGGTGCCTGCAACCACCAGATCAAGAATTGATTCCTTGCGCGCGGTTTGACCGGGGTTGAGCACATACGCCCCATTGACATAGCCCACACGGGCCGCGCCAATCGGGCCGCTGAAGGGAATGCCGCTCACCGACAAAGCGGCACTGACGGCGATCAGGGCGGCGATGTCCGCATCGACTTCCGGGTTCAGCGACAGGGTGTGAACCACGACGTGGACTTCGTTGAAGAAACCTTCCGGGAACAGCGGGCGGATGGGCCGGTCAATCAGGCGACTGGTCAGAGTCTCGAACTCGCTGGGGCGCCCTTCGCGCTTGAAGAAGCTGCCAGGGATTTTGCCCGCAGCGTAAGTCTTTTCGAGGTAATCAACGGTCAGCGGAAAGAAGTCTTGCCCTGCTTTTCCTTCAGTTTTGGCAACCACAGTGGCCAGCACCACAGTGCCTTCCATGTCCAGCAACACAGCGCCAGTGGACTGGCGGGCGATTTCGCCGGTTTCCAAAGTGACTTTATGCTGGCCCCATTGAAAGGTTTTTGTGACTTTATTGAAAATGCTCATGTTGTGTTCTCCTGGTGATTTTGGGAGATGAAGGCCACCTCACCCTAGCCCGGACGGACCCACAGAACACGATGCCATTCCAGAAAAATCCCGGCTGATTCTTTTGGAATGACACAGCTTCGCTCTGTTTTGGCCAAAACCCTCAGGTTTTCAGTGTTCCGAAGTTGAAAACGCCCGAGCTTTTCAAGAACTCAGGCGTTTTTCATGGTTGCAAGCGCTTATTTGCGCAAGCTCAATTTGGTGATCAGTGCCGTGTAGCGGTCATGATCCTTGGCATTCAGGTAGTCCAGCAATTTGCGGCGACGGCTGACCATTCGCAACAGCCCACGGCGGCCGTGGTGGTCTTTGGCATGGGTTTTGAAATGCGGCGTGAGCTCGTTGATACGGGCTGTGAGCAAGGCAACCTGAACTTCAGGGCTGCCGGTGTCGCCGACCTTGCGTGCGTTGTCTTTCACGACAGCGGCTTTGATGCTGGAGAGAATCATTTTGTATTTCCTGATGAATTGAACTTGCGCCAGACGCTGGAACTGCCTCTGGCGTGCGCTATTGCATAGTGCAAAGCCGCTCGATTATAGCCCGGTTTAGCACATTTGGATTGTGTTGGCGCATCGCACCTTTCGCGCGGACTTTGGCTTTGCCTTTGCCCATTCCCGCCGCCCTGTCTGGCGTCCAACTAGGTCTTAACCAAACTGCCCAGTCTGAAGGCAAGTCAGTACGGCAGCCAAAAAAGCCGGGCACATAACGACTGATTGCCTCTTTTCAAGACCAGCGCCTCAACAATAAAGATCTGCCACTTTCACTTGAAAGGCGCCAAAACAGACGCAGTTTCAACGCATGCGGCAAACACTGTGGGAGCCGCGAAGTCCATCAGGAGTATTTCCATGTTTTTTGCAACGACCGCCCCCGCCCATCTCAATCGTCACGGCCTGGGTCAGCGAAGCGCCGCTCTCGATCGTTTCCTGAATGAAGCGACGCACTCTACCCGCCTCAACAAAGCCAGCTTTGACCAGGATGACACATCGTTCACCCTGAGCCTTGACGTGCCCGGCATCGCCAAAGACCAACTGACGATTGGCATTGAGGCCAATGTGGTTCGCATAGCCTCCAAAGAAGGTGCGCCGCGCCAGTACAAGGCGGCCTACGAGGTGCCGCAAGACATCGACCCCGCCACCAGCGAAGCCAAACTGGACAACGGTGTTTTGACCTTGAAACTCGGCAAAAAAGTGGTTGTCAGCCCGGTTTCGGAACTGGCAATTCACTGAAGCTTAAAAGA
>JANMCB010000331.1:0-2975 GCA_031360805.1 Rhodoferax sp. | reverse complement strand
AGTCTGGGCCACGCAGGGTGCAGACTTCGGCAATCTGTCACCGGTGCAGTTTGGTGCATTCGTCAGTAGCGAGGTCAAGCGGTGGGCGGCGGTGGTGAAGGTCTCTGGCGCCAAGCTGGATTAGCCTGTGAACCAGAACCTGTTTGCGGCGCTTCGCCAGGCGTTTCCTGGTGACCTGGACCTGTGCGCGATTGAAACCGACACCGGCCTGAACTATTCGTGGCGTGACGTGGAGCGTGCCACCTCAATGATGGCCAACCTGCTGCAGTCGCTGGATTTGCCGCAGGGCTCCCGCGTTGCAGTACAGGTTGAAAAGTCAGTTGAAGCGGCGATGCTTTACCTGGCAACATTGCGTGCGGGTCTGGTTTTTTTGCCTTTGAACACCGCCTATCAAAGCGCAGAGATCGAGTACTTCGTTGGCAACGCTGAACCTGCCGTTGTTGTCTGCACACCTGGCAACTTTGGGTGGGTCAGCAAAATCGCTTTCAAGGCGGGCACAGGCCATGTTTTCACGCTGGGTGATGACCGCACGGGAACGCTGCTGGAGAGGGCCGTTCATTGTGCTGACAGGCACGAAATTGTGCACCGGCAGATCGACGATCTAGCCGCCATCCTGTATACCAGTGGTACCACGGGACGCAGCAAGGGAGCAATGTTGACGCACGGCAACATGCTGAGCAATGCGCAGGTGCTCAAGGACTATTGGGGCTGGAAGCCTGACGACGTGCTCCTTCACGTCCTGCCCATCTTTCACGTGCATGGGCTTTTTGTGGCGCTGCACGGAGCGTTGCTCAACGGAAGCAAGATGATCTGGCTCGGCAAATTCGACCCCAAAATGGTGTTGCAAAAATTTCCAGACGCCACCGTTTTTATGGGTGTTCCGACGCTTTATGTGCGACTTCTGGCCGAGCCCGGCTTGACCAAAGAATCCGTGCGCAACATGCGACTCTTTGTGGCCGGTTCTGCCCCGCTTCTGATTGAGACCTTCGAGCAATGGCAGGCCCGTACCGGACACACCATTCTGGAGCGGTACGGCATGAGTGAAACAGCGATGCTGACTTCCAACCCGTATGGGCCGGATGCCCGAAATGGCGGTCAGAAGGAGCGCCGTGGCGGCACCGTCGGGTTTGCCTTGCCGGGTGTTCTCCTGCGCGTTCAGGACGACGAAGGCAAAGTACTGCCTGTGAATGAAATTGGTGGCATTCAGGTCAAGGGCCCGAATGTGTTCAAGGGCTACTGGCGCATGCCCGAGAAAACCGCCGAAGAATTCACTGCCGACGGTTTTTTCAAGACGGGTGATGTAGGCAAGATCGACGCGCGCGGCTACGTGACGATTGTCGGACGCTCCAAAGACCTCATCATCAGCGGTGGCTACAACGTCTATCCGGCTGAAATCGAAGGCTACATCAACGACCTTCCCGGGGTTGCTGAAAGTGCGCTGGTGGGTGTTCCGCACCCCGACTTTGGTGAAGTAGGTGTGGCCGTGGTGGTGGCCAAGCCGGGGCTGGCGTTGGGGCAGGCGCTTGAGCCAGAGCAGATCCTTGCCAGCCTGAAAGCCAAACTGGCAAACTTCAAGATTCCCAAGCGATGCGTGATCGTGAAAGAACTGCCGAGAAACACCATGGGCAAGGTGCAAAAAAATCTGCTGCGCGAGCAGTTCAGTGACTAGCCAAACAGATTGAACCAGACAGGGCGGATAAAAATGAGCTTCAACGTATTGATTGTGGATGACACACAGGTCAACCTGATTCTTTTCAGCGCCCTGGTCAAAAAACTGGAGGACTGTCTCGACCATGCCTTTGCGGACCCTTTCAAGGCGTTGGCATGGGCTGAAACCAATCCGACCGATTTGCTGATTCTTGATTACATGATGCCGGGTATGGACGGCATCGAGTTCATCATGCAATTCCGCAAAATGCCTGGCCATGAAGAAACACCCATTTTGATGGTGACCGCCAATGACCAGAAAGATGTGCGCTATGCCGCGCTGGACTGCGGTGCAACCGACTTTCTGACCAAACCGCTGGACCGCGTGGAATTCCTCACGCGCGCGAAAAACATGCTGACGCTGCAGGCCAGCCGCAAAAAGCTGGCTGACCGGGCTTCCTGGCTGGCCGACGAAGTGCGCAAGGCAACGCTTGAAATTACCCAGCGCGAGCGAGAAACGGTTCTTCGGCTCTCCAAGGCAGCGGAGTACCGTGACCCCGAAACTGGCGCCCACATCATGCGCATGGCGCACTATTCGCAATTGATCGGCCGTCAGTTGGGTTTACCCATTGAGCAGCAGGAGTTGCTGCTGGAGGCAGCACCACTGCATGACATCGGCAAGGTCGGTATCCCCGATGGCATATTGCTCAAGCCCGGCAAATTGACCGAGGCCGAGTTTGAAATCATGAAGCAGCACGCCCGCATTGGGTATGAGGTGCTCAAAGGCAGCGATTCCCGGGTGCTCCAAAAGGGCGCCGAGATCGCCCATTCCCACCATGAAAAATTCAATGGCTCGGGTTACCCGCTTGGTCTGGCGGGCGATGCAATCCCGCTGTTCAGCCGGATCGTCGCAGTGGCCGACGTTTTTGACGCCCTGACATCTGAGCGCCCGTATAAAAAGGTTTGGGACCTTGAAAGCTCGACGGCCTTGATCAAATCACAATCTGGAATTCACTTTGACCCGCGCTGTGTTGACGCGTTTTTTCAGGGATGGGACGACGCGCTCAAAATTCGCGAGACCTTCCGCGATACCCAGTGACTTTCAGAGCTCCCAGCTGAATTGAAACTGGCCAGATGCTCCCGCGGATCAGGCAGTTCGCTTTTGGGCGCGCTGACCAATAAAGTCAATTGCCCGGGCGATTTCGTTTTCAATCGGTTCCACAAGGGAGCCAAGCGCCGCGAAATCGCTGCCGGCCAAGGCGGCGTCCATTCGCGACGCGACCTGTGCGAGTGCTTTTGCGCCGACGTTTGATGACGAGCCGCGAAGT
>JANMCB010000286.1:0-2796 GCA_031360805.1 Rhodoferax sp. | reverse complement strand
CGCCTTGCCGTGCAACAGATAGCCGATCAGGTTGTCAGCCGCCAGGTTGGCCATGGCCAGGCGCGTGGGCAAAGTGGCGCTGGCAATGTGCGGGGTCAGCACCGCGTTGGGCACAGTCAGCAGCGCCGGGTTGAGCTGCGGCTCGCCCTCAAACACGTCCAGCCCGGCAGCGGCGATGCGTTTTTCCCGCAGGGCCACGGCCAGCGCTGCGTCATCCACAATGCCGCCACGTGCAATGTTGATGAGCGTGGCGGTGGGTTTCATCAGTGCCAGTTCGGCAGCGCCAATGGTGTGGTGCGATGCGGCCGAATAGGGCACGACCAGCATCACGTGGTCTGCCGTTTTAAGCAGCTCTTCCTTGCCGACATACAGGGCTTTGCATTCGGCTTCCGTGGCTGCATCAAGCCGGGAACGGTTGTGGTAAATCACTTTCATGCCAAAGCCATAGGCACCGCGCCGCGCGATGGCCTGCCCAATGCGGCCCATGCCGATGATGCCCATCGTGCTGCCATGAACCTCTGCACCGGCAAACATGTCGTAACGCCAGCGCGTCCATAGCCCGGCGCGCAAATAGTGCTCGCTCTCGGTCAGACGCCGCGCCGTCGCCATCAGCAGCGCAAAGCCGAAATCAGCCGTGGTTTCTGTCAGCACATCTGGTGCATTGGTAGCCAGCACGCCTGCTGCTGTCATGGCCGGAACATCAAAATTGTTGTAGCCGACAGCCATGTTGGCGCAGATTTTCAGTTGTGGGCAGGCCGCCAATACTTCGGCGTCAATGCGCTCGCCGCCATTGGTCAACACGCCGACTTTGCCTTGCAGGTGGGCGATGAGTTCCGCCTTGGTCCACATCACGTCAGCCTGGTTGGACTCGACCTCAAAATGTTGGCCCAACCTGGCAATAACTTCAGGAAAATTGGCGCGGGCGACAAGCAGTGATCGTTTGGTCATTTTGAAGTTCGGAAGTTCAGGAGAGTTCAATAAGGGTTGATTTGGAGGTGTGGATTGTGACTTGGGCGGGGCCGGGCAATTCTGCCACCCTCAGGTGCTTGGGTTGAGGGTTCCAGCCCGCCACCCCCAGCAGAATGAAGAAGCCCACAACATAACCCAGCGCCACATGCCAGCCCGCCTTGAGCCAGGCGCCGACTGATCTCGCTTCGGGGTACAGGTTGGCCAGCGCGACCCCTGCCGACGAGCCGAACCAGATCATGCTGCCGCCAAAACCCACGGCGTAGGCCAAAAAGCCCCAGTCGTAACCGCCCTGTTTCAAGGCCAATGCAGTCAGGGGAATGTTGTCAAACACCGCGCTCAGGAAGCCCAGGCCCAGGACGCTCGGCCAAGACGGCGCAGGCAAATGCTGCACTGGCATCATGGCGGCACACAAAACCAAAGAGAGCAGAAAGACGCTGCCCTTGAGCGCGTCGGGCAGCAGGCTCCAGTTCGGCGCACGCCAGGGTGCTGTCACCAGAATCGCGACCCAGACCGCCATGCCAATCACCGGAAGCTGGTCGAGCACCCTTGGAAAATTGAGGTTGAAAAACACGTTGGCGCCGACGGCACTCAACAAAATGATGGCCACAATGGCCAGCCGCGCCCAATGCACGCGGGCGCCTTGGGGTGCATCCTTGGTGATGGGCTGGTAGGCGTGCTGCTGGCGCGCCGCGATGATGCCAAAAATCAGGAGCGCGGGCACTGCGCCCAAATACGCCTCAAAAACCTGCGCCGGTGCTACGCCGTCAATCCACATGATGGTGGTGGTGGTGTCGCCAACCACGCTGCCGGCACCGCCCGCATTGCTGGCAGCCACAATGGCAGCCAGAAACCCGATGTGCACCTTGCGCTGGTACAGCACCGCCGCCATAGTGCCGCCAATCATGGCAGCGGCAATGTTGTCGAGAAAGCTCGAGATCAAAAACACCAGAATCAGCATGACGAAACCACCCTTCCAGTCATCGGGCAGGTAATTGGGCAGGATGGCCGGGACTTCGCTCTGTTCAAAGTGGTCGGCCAGCAGCGCGAAACCCAGCAGAAGGCCCAGCAGGTTGGCAAGGATGATCCACTCATGTGCCAGCAGTTGTGACAAACCGCCAAGCCCTGGTGTTCCCGAAAAATCACCAAAGAGCAGCTTGTAAAGCGTGATCACGGCCAGGCCCGTCAGGGCCACTTTGAGCGTGTGGTGGTGAAACAGCGCCACGCCCAGCAGCGTGAAGCCAAACAGAAAGAAATCCAGGGGAATTCCGAAAACGGACATGAAGTCTCCAACCGTTTCTTCTAGAAACGCGAGTCAAAGCTGCGAACAGTTTCAAACAATCTCAAACACCTGGCGCAGGTAGGCCAGGTACTTTTCGTCGTCGCACATGTTCTTGGACGGCGTGTCTGACAGCTTGGCGACTGGCTGCCCGTTGCAGCGAACCATCTTGATGACGATCTGCAATGGCTCATAGCCCAGGTCATTGGTCAGGTTAGTGCCAATGCCAAACGCCAGCTGTGCGCGTCCACGAAACTGCTGGTAGAGCTCAATGGTGCGCGGCACGGTCAGCCCGTCGCTGAAAATCAGGATCTTGGTGCGCGGGTCGACGCGGTTTTTCACGTAGTGGTCGATCATGCGTTCGCCCCACTGAAACGGGTCACCACTGTCATGGCGTGCACCGTCAAAGAGCTTGCAGAAATACATGTCGAAGTCGCGCAGAAAGGCGTTCATGCCGTAGACATCGCTCAAGGCAATGCCCAGGTCACCCCGGTATTCGCGCGCCCATGACTCGAATCCGAACACCTGGCTGTCGCGCAGTCGCGGGCCCA
>JANMCB010000276.1:0-2875 GCA_031360805.1 Rhodoferax sp. | reverse complement strand
TGGCGACACGGCGGGCCTGCCGGGTGGGCGGGGGCGCATCTCCAACCAGGAGTACTTCGCAAAGTGCGTGCGCGCGATTTACAGCCTGATCGGCGAGACCACCGAACATGGTTTTGTTTTCAGGGTTGACCTGGCGCTGCGACCAAATGGCAACTCCGGCCCGCCGGCGATTTGCCTGAGCGCGCTGGAGGAATATTTTCACGTTCAGGGCCGCGAGTGGGAGCGCTTTGCCTGGCTCAAAAGCCGGGTCATCGCGCCCTCCAACGCCGTCGGTCAAAGCACAGCACAGAGCCTGCGCAATGTGGTGCTGCCCTTTGTTTTTCGCCGCTACCTGGACTACAGCGTATTTGATGCCCTGCGGATTTTGCACCACCAGATACGCGAGCATGCCGCCAGGCGCAGCGCCGGGCGTCCGGAGCGCACCAACGATGTGAAGCTGTCGCGCGGCGGCATTCGCGAGATTGAATTCACGGTGCAATTGCTGCAGGTGGTGCGCGGCGGCCAGTTCCCCGAATTGCGCACCCGCCCGACGCTGGCGGCGCTGGCGCGGCTGGCCACGGCCGGGCTGATGTCACAACCCGCCGCCACGGCGCTGGCCGAGGCCTACATTTTCCTGCGTGCTGTGGAGCACCGCATCCAGTATCTGGATGACCAGCAAACCCATGTGTTGCCAACCCGCGATGATGACTTGAGCTGGATCGCCCAAACCATGGGCTGCGCCAACCACTGCGTATTTCTGGGCTTGCTGGATGCACATCGCGAGCGTGTTGCGCAGGAATTCGACACCTTGCTGGGTGGTGGGCAGTCACCCTGCAAGAACGGGCACTGTAGTGCGCCGCAACCCGAGCCGACTGATTTTGAAACCATCCTGGCGCAATTGCCACCGCAGTTTGCCGAGCGGGTTGCCGCCTGGCGCGACCACCCACGCGTGCTGGCGCTGAGGGACGATTCACGCGGCCGCCTGGTGCGCCTGGTAGCGCGCACCGGTCAGTGGGTGGCGCAGGGACGGGTGAGCGTTGAGGCCGCTGTTCGCATTGCCGACTGGATCGAGCCGCTTCTGCGCCGCGAAAGCTACCTTGCGCTGCTGCTGGAGCGCCCGACCGTGCACGAGCGCCTGCTGCGCCTGCTGGGCGCTGCACGCTGGCCAGCGCGCTACCTGCTCAAGCACCCCGGCGTCATCGACGAACTGGCCAGCGACAATTTTCTGGGCGAGCGATTCAGTGCCGCCGACTTTGATCAGGACCTGGAACGGCGCCGCGCATCACTGCAGATTACCGGGGAAGACGGCGATGAGGCGCTACTCAACCTGTTGCGCCGCGCCCACCACGCCGAGGTGTTTCGCACCCTGGCACGGGACATCGAAGGCAGGCTGACGGTTGAGCAAGTCGCCGACGACCTGAGCGCTCTGGCCGAAGCGGTGCTTTGCATCACCACGCGTTGGTGCTGGGACCGGCTGAAAAACCGGCACCGCGAATCGGCCCAGCTGGCCATCATTGCCTATGGCAAGCTCGGCGGCAAGGAGCTGGGCTATGGCAGCGACCTGGACATTGTGTTTGTGTACCAGGATGACGATGAGCGTTCGGGCGAAATTTACGCCGGCCTGGTGCGAAAGCTGATCAACTGGCTGACCGTCAAGACCGGTGAGGGTGACCTTTACGAGATCGATACCGCACTGCGCCCCAACGGCAGTTCCGGCATGCTGGTCACCAGTTTTGACGCCTACGCGAACTACCAGCAGCAGCGCGGCAGCAACACCGCCTGGACCTGGGAACACCAGGCCATGACGCGGGCGCGCTGCGTGCTGGGCGCGCCAGACTTGCGCCAGCGCTTTGACACCATCCGACAGGCTGTCATCGTGTCACCGCGCGACCCGGCGGGATTGCAAAGCGAAATCCTGGCGATGCGCCAGAAAGTGCGTGCAGCCCACGTTGTCAAACCCGGGCAGTTTGATGTGAAATACAGCCCGGGCGGCATGGTCGACGTTGAATTTGCCGTGCAGTACCTGGTGCTGTGCCACGCCGGGCAGCACGCCGGACTGATCGACAACGTTGGCAATATTGCCTTGCTGCAGCACGCCCAGGCGTGTGGCTTGCTCGATGCACCAGTGGGTGTGGCGAGCGCTGACGCCTACCGCGAGCTGCGCCGTATCCAGCACCGGGCCCGTCTGAATGAAGAGCCCACCCAGGTGTCGCCTCCTGCCCTGCAGGCCGAGCGCGATGCCGTCCTGGTGCTGTGGCAAAGGGTATTCAAGGTCTGAAGAGCGTTTTAATTAACCTGCAGGTTAATTTTTGAAGTCAAAACTCCAAAATTCCGCAAAAAACTGGTCAATAATGCTTCTAGCCCTCGTAATATATATATAGTTTGCTATCATTTATATAATTTACTCGACTGCGGGGCGGCTTGCTGACTTCTCCTGGCGAACGCCGTCTGGACAAGCAGCGGCGCAAGCACGATTTGGCGAATCGCCTGACCGCTCTCAACGTGAGCGTCCCCAAGCGCCTTGCAGGAAGATAACCGACGAATCAATTGCACTCTATCCTATGACCCCCCACTGCACTTTTCCAAAGAGTTTTTGGTCTGATCCTTTGTCAATGTCATCATTACCCGCCAATCCAATGGCAAAGCTGCGACGCCCGGCGAAGCGTCTGGGCGTGCTGGCGTTGCCTTTGTTGATGTCGGCCTGCGCTGCCCTGAAGGGACCGGGCGCTTTGACCACACATTCCACAACCCGGGGGCCCATTCCCACCGAATGGCAAACGCCGCTGCCCCACAACGGCCAGACCGGCGACCTTCGCCAGTGGTGGCAAAACCTGGGCGACCCGCTACTGGTTGACCTGATCAGTGCCGCACAAACCGCCAGCCCGACCCTGGCAAG
>JANMCB010000264.1:0-2531 GCA_031360805.1 Rhodoferax sp. | reverse complement strand
ATACCGCGCTGGCGGCAAAGAAAAGCTGATGGCATTGGGCATCTACCCGGATGTCAGCCTGACCGAGGCCCGTGAAGCCCGCGATGCGGCCCGCAAAAAGCTGGCCAAGGACATAGACCCCATGATGGAGCGCAAAACCATTAAACGGGCGCAACTGGTGGCCGCAGGCAATTCCTTTGAGGCGGTCGCGCGGCTCTGGTGGCTGCACTGGAAAAATGACCGCAGCGACAGTCATGTCGAATACGTCATGCGGCGGTTGGAGGCGGACGTATTTCCTGCCATCGGCAGCCAGCAAGTTGATCAGGTTGAAGCCCCGGCCCTGGTTCAAATGGCCAAAGCCATCGAGAAGCGAGGTGCGCTTGACATTGCAAACCGCAGGCCAAGTGTTCCGTTATGCGGTGGCGCATGGCTTGGCGTCGCGCAACCCGGTGGCCGATTTTCGGCCGGGCGACGTGTTGACCTCGCGCAAGAAAACCAACTACGCGCGCCTGGACGGCAAAGAGTTGCCTGAACTGCTTCGCAAGATCGAAGCCTACCAAGGCTCGGCTGTCACGCGCCTGGCCCTGAAACTGATGTCCATGACCTTCGTGCGAACCAGCGAGCTGATTGAAGCGCGCTGGAGTGAGATTGACCTGGACGCGGCCCGCTGGGACATCCCCGCCGAGCGCATGAAGATGAAAACCCCGCACATCGTGCCTTTGAGCACGCAGGCCGTTGAAATCCTGCGCGTCCTGCAACTGGTCAGCGGGCAGGGCGCTTTGTTATTCCCCGGCGAACGTGACCACGAAAAACCGATGAGTAACAACACCATTTTGGGCGCGCTGGCCCGCATGGGCTACAAACACCGCATGACCGGGCACGGATTCCGGGGCATCGCCTCCACGTTGCTCCATGAAATGGGCTTTGACCATGCCCATATTGAGCTGCAACTGGCGCACCAGCAGCGCAACCAGGTGAGCGCTTCTTACAACCATGCGCTTTACCTGAGCCAGCGCGCTAGCATGATGCAGCAGTGGTCGGACTACCTCTCGACATGCGTTGGCGGCAAGGTTGTTACGTTTCAACGACGAAGCGCTTGAACAGCCCCAAAGTGAAGGGTGCCATCAGCGCAGTCATGCCGCGCACTACGCCACACAAAGTCGCTCACGCGCTCCCGCAAGTCACTCGCTCGCGCCGATCAAGCCAGGATGGTAGCTGGAATGAGATATTTAAGGGCCTGAACCCAGTGCTTGTATCCGCAGTGTTTGTGACGCGGCGCATGGACCCCAGGGACAGCCTCTCACGCCAAGGTTCACGCGACCGCCTGCAGCGCTGCGATCAAGGGGCAGATCACTTTGCCCCGACCGGAACCGCATCGATGGATTAAATCAGCCAACGCCGCTTCCATTGATCGTAAATCTGCCACACGCTGTCGGATAACTGCGAGCTTGTGCAACGCGATTTCTCGCGCCTCTGCGCATTGGGTACCGTCATCCAGCTTCAATAACTGCGCAACCTCATCGAGCGTGAATCCCAGCCGTTGCGCGGCTTTTATGAACCGCACACGTGCAACGTCCTGCGCCCCATATCGACGGATGCCGCCTTGGGGTTTGTCTGGTGCTTCAATCAAACCCCTGCGTTGGTAGAAACGGATGGTTTCCAGATTGACCTCTGCCTGTTTCGCCAGTTGTGAAATGAATAACACATTCATCTTGACTCCGTACCAATGTACAGAGTTTATGCTACGCCCTTTGACACTTCTGGACAAATTCAATGGACAACAAAAAAGCGCTTTGGGCGGGTGCGTTGGTGGCCGGCAGTGCCGTCACACTGTGTTGCGTCGCACCGCTGGGGCTGGTACCTTTGGCGCTGGTGACGGTGGCCGGGGGTCTGCGGGGCAAACTCAGTCGCACCAAGACTGCCAAACTGCCGCCAAATCCAACCGCAGCTGTAGCTCCGACTGAAGCACATCAGCCTGCGATGAAGGCAGCCCATGACTGACACCTTCGCCGCCAACACCGCAGAACCCATTGTTGTCCTGGAGTCAACACTGACCTGCCCCGAGTGCCAGCACGCAAAAACCGAAATCATGCCAACAGATGCCTGTCAGTGGTTTTACGAATGTGAGCAGTGTCATGCCGTGCTGCGACCAAAGCCTGGTGACTGTTGTGTTTTCTGCTCGTACGCCACGGTAGCTTGCCCTCCGATACAGATCAGTGGCAAGGATTCTGGTTGCTGCGGGTAGTCAAACGCCTGCAATCCCAAACTTGTACTTACAATGGAACTCCTGCCGAGCAAAACTGTCCACACAAAATGCGCCACGCAATTGTCATCCTCATGATCGCTTTGATGCCCATGCGCATCTGGGCATTTGACATGATGGCGGTGTCGATGGCGGCGCAGCAACTGCTTGTGGCTCAGACGGTGCAATCGACCCAAATTGCCCAATCAGGAATGGACGGGCAAAGTTTATCGGCCCAATCAGTCGAGCAAGCTCAGACGCCGATTTCCACCGACTGTCCGATGATGTTCTTGCTGACAGGCAAGCAGTT
>JANMCB010000257.1:0-5862 GCA_031360805.1 Rhodoferax sp. | reverse complement strand
TTTGACCCATTCAACCGGAGACACTCCATGCAAAGAAGAACCTTCAACGCCTTCGGCCTGATGGCCTTGGGCACCAGCCCATTGGTACGCGCGCAAGCCTGGCCGGACAAGCCGATTAAATTTGTGCTGTCCCAGCCACCTGGCTCCGGCCCCGACAACGTGGCACGCATGTTGGCCGAGCGCCTTGCGAAAGTTTTGGGGCAGGCCATCGTGATCGAGAACAAGCCTGGTGGCCAGAACTTGATTGGCGCTCAGGCGGCCGCGCGCTCAGCGCCAGACGGCTACACATTTTATTTTGCGACCACGGCTGCGCTCGTCACCAACAGCTACCTGTTCAAGACCTTGCCCTACGATCCGCAAAAGGACTTCGTGCCGGTTGGGTTCGTCGCCAAGAGCCCCTTCGCCGTCTTGGTCAGGGCGGATTCGCCCATTGCGTCGATCCAGGACCTGATCGCACGCTCCAAAGCCAAGCCCGGCACCCTGTCACTGGCCAATGAAGGGCCGCGCACTTTTGGCGGAATCATTGCCCGCGTGATCAATGCTCGGGCCCAGGCTCAGGCCAACCTGGTGTCCTACGCTTCGGTGGGGGTTTCAGTGCAGGATGTCATCGGTGGCCATGCGGATGCAGTCGTGGCGGACTTGGCGTCGACGGCCCAACTGGTTCGCCAGGGCAGGTTGCGCCTGCTTGCAGTGACCTCCGCGAAACGTGTGGCTGGCTGGGAACAAGTGCCTGCGCTGGCGGAAGTGTTGCCGGGTTTCGAGATGGTTGGCTGGTTTGGGCTGGTGGCAACCACTGGTACTTCTCAACCCGTCATTGCACGCCTCAATGATGAATTGAACAAGGTGCTGGCCGACCGCGAAGTGGCAGAGAAAATCCTGACCATCGGCCCCATCGTGGAAGCCGGTGGTTCGCCTGGCCAATTTGCGGGATTTCTGAGCGAAGAGCACCAACGGTGGGCGCTCATCTCCAAGGAAATTGGCTTGCTGCCAGAGTGATCAACGCGCCAGCCGGTAGGGCTCTTCAAAATCCCGGAAATCATTTTCAGCCAATGCGCCGTCGGTCCAGGCTTTGACACCCGGCAGGGCACAAACACGCTGCACATAGGCGTCAATGCCTGCGGGCACCGGCAACGCATAGGTTTTGAGGCGCATGCACACCGGCGCGAAGTAGGCGTCTGCCACCGAAAACTCACCAAACAGCATGGGCCCGCCGTGCTCACGTAGCGCGTCACTCCACATGGCGACCAGCCTCGCGACATCGGCCTGCACCGCGGGCTTGTCGCGCCAGATGAGACGCCCGACATCGGGCAGCGACGCTTCAATGTTCATGGGGCAGTTGCTGCGCAGGGCCGTGAAGCCCGAATGCATTTCCGCACACAGACTGCGGGCGCGGGCACGTGCCTGCACCGACCCTGGCCAGAGGTTTTTTTGGGGAAATTTATCGGCCACGTATTCGGCCAAATATTCACAGATCGCCAGCGTGTCCCAAACCGCAAACCCGTCGTCCACCAGCACCGGAACCTTGCCCACCGGGGTGATGGGACCCATGGTTCCTTTGAATGTCGAGTTGACGGCAAATGAATCAAAACGCACCATCACCTCGTCAAAGTCGATATCGGCCTGCGTCAGCAGCACCCAGGGCCGCATCGACCAGGATGAATAATTTTTGTTGCCAATGTAGAGTTTGAGCATGGTGTTTTTGTATCTGTATTGCCGTGGGAGTGGCCATGTTAGCGCCCTGGCCTCCAACGATTGATGCCGAAACCAGCCGCGATTGATGCTCGCGAAGCAGGCTTGTCGATCAACCGCGCCCGGCGGCCCGGCGCATCAGTTGCAGCGACTGGTACTTGCCGAGGCCGCCCAGATAGCTGCCCGCAATGCCTTCCAGCGCCGCTGGCGCGATACCCAGCGATTTCAGGCCAGGCAGGCGGCCATCGGTGACGTTGTCCACCGCCATGGAATCGAGGTTGTCACGGCTCATCAGCGGCTCACCCGGTGCAAGCGACATCAAGGCAGCTTGAGCGCGGCCCAGTGACAGCGGCAAGCCAATGACAGGGCGGCCCTGGCCACGGTTGATGCCACTCAAGCGCCCCGCAAGCTGCACCAGTTCCTTGAGCGTGAACACATCGGGGCCGCACAGGTCAATGGTTTTTCCGATGGAGGCGCGGTCTTGAAGGCACTTCAAAATGGCGCTTGCCACGTCTTCAACCCACACCGGCTGAAAGCGGGTCGTCGCACCGGCCAACGGTATCACCGGAAACACGCGCTGCAGTTTTGCAAACACATTCAAAAACCGGTCTTCAGCGCCAAAAATCACACTGGGGCGCAGCACCGTCAGGTCGAGGCCTGCCGCTTGCAGCACCTGTTCACCACGCGCCTTGCTGCGCTGGTACATGGATGGCGCGTCCAGCGCCGCGCCCAGGGCACTCACATGCACCAGCCGGCGCACACCTGCCAGCGCGCAGGCCCGTGAAAGCTTTTGCGGTAGCTCAACATGGGCGCGCTCAAATGCCGCCTGATTGCCGTGAAGGATCGCAACCAGGTTGACCACCGCATCGTTCCCCGCCACCAGACGGGCCAGTGCGGCTTCGTCATGCACGTCGGCTTCAAGGACGCTCAGAAATGGCAGCGACTGAAGGTGCCGCGCATGCTCTGTGCGGCGGGTTGGCAGCGTCACCTGCCACGGCTGTTGAACCAGTTTTTCACACAGGTGCCGGCCGACAAAACCGGTCCCGCCCAAAACAAGAATTTTTTGCATTTAAAACGGATTCAGGGCAATTCGCGGTTGATTTCAGGCGCTTGCAAATCCCGGGGGCCGACGGCCCCGAGCCGCGCTTTGAGCGATTGCGGTTGTCCCGACATCAGCGCGGCATAGTTGGTGGTGTTGGACAGCACTTTCTTGACGTAATCGCGGGTTTCCGCAAACGGGATGTTTTCAGCCCAGATGGCGGCGTCCATCACCGGGTCGCCGGGTTGCCCGCGCCAGCTTCTCGGGCGGCTTGGGCCGGCGTTGTAAGCGGCGGCGGCCAGGGCCATGGAACCGGCAAAATCGTCCAGCACCAGTTTCAAATAGCCGGTGCCAATGGCAATGTTGGTGTCGCGGTCATTCAACTGGCTGGTCTGGAAGTCGGTCAAGCCGATTTTTTTGGCGGTCCAACGTGCGGTGGCGGGCATGACTTGCATCAAACCCGACGCGCCCACGCCCGAGCGTGCGTCCATGATGAAGCGGCTCTCCTGGCGGATCAGGCCGTAGACGTAGGCCGGGTCCAGGTTGATCTGGCGGGCGCGCGACACCACGGCGTCCTTGTGCGGCAAGGGATAGCGCTGCGTCTGGTCCACCAGCTGCTTGGTGCGTTCACTGGTGTTGATGCAGCGGTCCCACACCTCGCGCTGGCAGGCCAGGTCGGCGGCGGCCAGCAGTTCGCGGTCGGTCATGCCGCCCTTCTGGTGCAGGTTGGTACTGTAATTCCACTCGCGCACGCCCTCTGCGCGCAGGCCGATCTGAATCGCGTACAGGCCGCGGTTCAAACCGGCGTTTTTGGCGGCTGCGTCTTTCTCTTCGGGCAACAAGGGCTCGGGGCGCGCAGGAACGGTGATGCGCTGGCCCAGTTCTTCCAGCGCCATTTGCTCATAAAAGCCACGGCTTCCGGCAATGCTTTGCAGGGCTGATGTGGCGGCCACCTGGTCGGCTTCGGTTTTGGCCAGCTTGCCTTGTGCCCGGGCGCGCCAGTAAACCCAAGCCGGGTCATTGCGCGTTTCTTCGCCCATGGCGCCGGTTGCAACCAGCACCTCTTTCCAGTTGCCTTTGCGCAGGGCAGCGCGGGCACGCCAAACCAGGTGCTCGTCATTCAGGTCGCGGCCTTTGGATTTGGCAAAGTAGCCCAGGGCTTCGTTGGACAGCCGCTGCGCAGCGCCTTTGCCGATCACGCTCCAGGCCCATGAAAGCTGCTCGGCGTTCAGGTGCACGCTCCAGTGATTTTCAAGGATGCTGGCAGCGGTGTCGGAGTCGTTGGCAGCCATGCGGACCAGAGCCAAAACGACCAGTTCCTTGTTGACTTTGCCCATGGCAACGGCATGTTTTGACAGGTACTTCGCTGCGTTGTCCTGAATCTCTGCGATGGCTGGAGCCACTTCGGGCGCCACGATCTCTGCCGCCTGACGCGCCACTTTGGGGCGATTGGCTTCCAGCGCCATGCGCGCCTTGCGCCAGATGTCGGACGCGTTGAGTTTTTTGGCGGCGTAAAGCCGGGTGGCGGCCTGCAGGCAACCGTCGTCGGTGTCGCGCTGGGCATACCAGAGGCGCTTGACTTCGGTGGCTGCCTCCGACGTGGCGGGCGTGCTCTCGGACGCCAGGGCGTAACAGCGTACCTCGCGGTCATCGCTCATGCGGAAATGGGCGAACTCGGCGTTGAATGCGGTCCAGTCGCGGCGCTGGCCCAAGAGCAGCAGCCAGTCGTTGCGAAGGCGGTCTTCTTGATACGTGCCGGCATAACGCGTGAAAAAGTCTTGCACTTCCTGCGCCGTGGCTGTATCAAGGCGGCTGCGCAGCTCCCAGTAGGCACCCCAGGGCTCCAGCACATGGCCGCTCACCAGCGGCAACAGGGCCACCAGGCGTTTGCGGTCACCCTTCTTGAACGCCTGCCCCATCTCCAGGATGGCATCGTCACCGCGCGCCTGCGCCGTGGTTTGAAGTGGAAGGCACAGGCCCAGGGCCAGCGAGATCAGTGTCAGAATGGCGCGTAACAGCATAGGGGGATTATGGACAACTCGATGGACAAAAAGTCAAACGACAAAAAAGCCCTTCGCAAGGCATTGGTAGAACAACGTCTGAACCTGCCAGACCGCCTACAGCGGGCCGATTTGTTACAACAGGTGATGCGAATCTGGCTGGTGGGGCGGCCCGACACGGTGATCGGCGCCTACTGGCCCATCAAGGGCGAGTTTGACCCGCTGCCTGCGCTGCACCGCTGGAAGGAAGACGGTGAGCTGCTGGAGCAGTCCGAACCGCGGCGCATTGGCCTTCCGGTGGTGGACAAGGTTCACAAGACGCTGACCTTCTGGGCCTGGTACCCCGGCTGCCCGATGGAAGAAGACGCCTACGGCATTCCCAAGCCCAAAGACACCGAAGTGATTGTGCCGACGCTGCTGTTTGTGCCCTGTGTGGGCTACAGCACCGGCGGGTTCCGGCTGGGCTACGGCGGCGGGTTTTACGACCGCACGCTGGCCACGCTACAGCCCAAACCGGTTACCGTCGGGCTTGGCTACACGCAGGGCTTTATCGACGACTTCGAGCCCGAGCCGCATGACGTGCCACTGGACGCCATCCTGAACGACAACGGCGTCGTCTGGCCCGTGTAAAAAGCCGATAAAAATTAACCTGTAGGTTAATTTTGGTGCAAAAATCGGCTGAAATTGTCAAAAAAGTGACAAATTATGCCTCTAGCCCTCGTATTATATAGATAATTTGCTTCTTTTAATATAGCATTCAAGCTGACTCAGCGACTCAGCGACTCAGTTGGCGAAAGGTAGAAAGCGTCAATCCCGCGTCCGGTCCAGTGCAAAGGCAGCCATTTGAGCCGACAGCCGCGCCAGTTCGGCCTCATTCAACGCCACCAGCGGGGCGCGAACCTGCCGCCAGCCGGGGTGGTTGTCCAGAATGGCCATGATGCCCTTGAACGCCGCCGTCATGCCATAGCCCCCCAGAACGTTGATGAATTCCTTCACCCGCGCCAGGTCGCGCGTGGCGGCCGGGCCATCATGTTCAGCGACCAGCCGCTGCAACAAATGCGGCATCACGTTGCCCACGCCGCTGACCGCGCCGATGCTGCCCTGTGCCGCCAGCACCTGCAGGTCGGGCTCATT
>JANMCB010000191.1:0-1969 GCA_031360805.1 Rhodoferax sp. | reverse complement strand
GTGCGGTGGCGGTGACGTCGCGCGAACGCAATGCCGGGCTGCCAGACGTGCCCTCCATGCGCGAAGCCGGTGTGGCAGATTACGAAGTCGGTGGCTGGTTTGGCATTTACGGCCCCGCCAGCCTGCCTGCTGACCTGATCGCACGCTACAACGAAGCGACCCGCAAGGCGCTCGCCAACGAGGAGCTCAAAAACAAGCTGGTCGAGCAGGGCTACGACATCTGGAGCGGCCCGCCCCAGGTACTCAGCGAGCGCGCCGCCCGGGAACTGGCGCTCTGGGGGCCGGTGACCAAGGGCATTCCAGTTCAGTGAAGTGTAGTGAAGGCTGGGCTGACCAGCCTGCTGCACTTCTTACTTTACCAGCGCGCCATAGACCAGGCTCTTGTACAGCATGCGCGTCTGGACCCGGGTTGACGGGCCTTGCGCCATCAAGATGCCCACCAGTTTTTCCTTCGGATCGATCCAGAAGCTGGTGCCCCACGCACCGGCCCACATCGCGTCGCCTTTGGAGCCGGGCGTCCAGCCCATGCCTTCATCCAGGCGCACACCATAGCCCAGGCCAAAGCCGTAGCCCGGGCCGGTGGTGGCGATGGTGCTGCCACCCATGCCGACGATGTGGTTGGAGAGCATCAGTTCGACAGTTTTACGTGACAAATAGCGCTTGCCGTCCAGCTCGCCACCATTGACCATCATCTGTGCATAGCGCAGGTAGTCGGCAGCTGTGCTCACCAGGCCTGCGCCACCCTTGAAGTAGCTTTTCCCTAGCGGGTTCGAATTTTGGCGATAGGACTTCAGGCTGGGCGCCTTGAGGGGGTCAGAATCAAAAGCCTCGGCCATGCGGTTCCATTGGGACTCGGGCACCCACCAGCTGGTGTCTCTCATCCCGAGCGGGTCCAGCAGCAGCTCTTTGACGATGGCGTCCAGCGGCTTCTTCTCGACCCGCTCAATCAACAGGCCCAGCACGTCTGTGGCGATGGAGTATTCCCACACCGTGCCGGGCTGGTTTGCCAGGGGAATCGTGCCCAGATTCTTCAGCATTGCCTCAGCGGTGATGTCGACCTCACGCGATTCGATGTTCAAGTCGTCATACATTTTTTTGATGCGCGCCGAGCGGGCCGAACCGCCGTACACGAAGCCGGCGGTGTGGCGCATGACGTCCTGCACCCAAAGCGGGCGCGTCAACGGCACGTCGCCCGCCGGGGTTTCAACCTTTAAATCCTTCAACTCGGGCAACCACAGGCTGACCGGGTCGTTCAGCTTCAATTTGCCCTGCTCCACCAGCATCATGGCAGCCGTCGTCACGATCGGCTTGGTCATCGACGCCAGACGGAACAGGCTGTCCTTCTGAATTGGTTTGGTTTTGGCCGCATCCAGAAAACCGCTGGCCTCAAAATGCACGACTTTGCCATTGCGGGCAATCAGCGTGACCGCGCCGGGGATGGTGCCGCTGTCGGACTGGGCCTTCATCACCGGCACGATGCGCGCCAGGCGGCTCGGCGAAAACCCTTCGACTTCAAGTTCAATCTGTGCAAACGCTGACGGGCAAAGCGCCAGCGCTGTCAGGAAAATGGCGGCGATGCCGCCCGATTTGTTGAATAGGCCGGGCCGGTAATTCATGCGTGAGTCTCCTGTTGTGGTTTGCAGATTATGTCGCCGCCGCTTCCCTTTCGCGCAGTTTGAAGCGCTGAATCTTGCCGGTGGCGGTTTTGGGCAACTCTGCCACAAATTCGATCTGGCGCGGGTATTTGTAGGGCGCCAGGCGGTCCTTGACGAAGGCTTTCAAATCCTCCTGGGTCGCCTCGGCGCCATTTTTGAGCACCACAAAAGCCTTGGTTTTGGTCAATCCCTCGGCGTCCAGCACGCCAATGACGGCAGCTTCCAGCACGGCCGGGTGCTGCATCAGCGTGGCTTCGACTTCAAACGGCGACACATAAATGCCGCTGACCTTGAGCATGTCGTCGCTGCGGCCC
>JANMCB010000182.1:0-6147 GCA_031360805.1 Rhodoferax sp. | reverse complement strand
GCATCGTTGCGACTGACAACGTCACGCTCCACCTGAGAAAAGGTGCGCGCCATGCATTGATCGGACCCAACGGCGCGGGCAAAACCACCTTGATCAACCTGCTGACGGGCGTTCTTGAACCGTCCAGTGGGCGGATTCTGCTGGAAGGCCAGGACATCTCCCGGCTTGAGCCGCATCAACGCGTCCAGCGCGGCCTGGTGCGCACGTTTCAGATCAACCAGCTGTTTGATTCGCTCACACCGCTGGAAACCCTGGCACTCACCGTTTCGCAACAGCGTTGCCTAGGCGGAAAATGGTGGCAGGCCTTGGGGCAAAGCGATGGGGTGACCGGGCGCACTGAGGCACTGCTTGAGCAGTTCCATTTGACGGAGGTCATGAACCAGAAGACCAGTGAGCTGGCCTATGGCAAACGCCGCCTGCTGGAGATCGCCATTGCGCTGGCTTGCGAGCCCCGCGTGCTGTTGCTGGATGAACCCGTGGCGGGTGTTCCGGCCGGCGAGCGTGAGGAGCTGCTGCAAACGGTGGCCGCGTTGCCTTCGGATGTGTCGGTGCTGCTGATCGAGCATGACATGGACCTGGTGTTCAGCTTTGCCACCCGCATGACGGTGCTGGTCAACGGTGCGGTGCTGGTGGAAGGCGACCCGGCGCAGATCGCCAATGATCCGCAAGTCAAGGCCGTCTATCTTGGGCATGGCGATGAGGTCGCTGCATGAAGATGTTGCTCAAAGTGGAAAGCTTAAGCACGGGCTACGGCGAGGCCGTGGTGCTCACCCATGTTTCGCTGGCGTTGGCTGAAGGCGAAACGCTGGCGCTGCTGGGTCGTAACGGCACGGGCAAAACCACCCTGATCAACACCCTGGCGGGGGCCACGCGCCAGCACGGCGGCTCGATCCTGCTAGGCGACGTGCCTCTGCACAAATTGCCCTCGCACGAGCGCGCAGCTGCCGGCATCGGCTGGGTGCCACAGGAGCGCAATATTTTCAAATCGCTGACGGTCGACGAAAACCTGAGTGCCGTCGCCCGCGCAGGCCGTGCGGGTCGCGCCGCGCCGCCGTGGACGCCAGCGCGGGTCTACGCGATGTTTCCGCGTCTGGCTGAACGCAAAGGCAACCTGGGCACGCAGCTTTCGGGTGGCGAACAGCAAATGTTGGCGGTGGGTCGGGCGTTGGTATTGAACCCCACGCTGCTGCTGCTGGACGAGCCCCTTGAAGGGCTGGCTCCGATCATCGTGCAGGAGCTGTTGCAGGCAATTCGGCGCATCACCCGGGAAGAGGGGCTGTCTGCAATCATCGTGGAGCAGCACCCTAAGGCAATCCTGGCGATATCTGACCAGGCGGCCGTACTGGACCACGGCACGGTCGTGCACAGCGGGTCAGCGCTGGGTTTGCTGGAATCGCCGGAGCTGCTGGACCGTTTGTTGGGTGTGGCGCGTTGATTGAAAATGCTATAATATAAGTAGCAAACTATTTATATAGTACGAGGGCTAAAACACTAAATGACTAGTATTTTAGTCAAAAAGACGCCTTTATCGCCGAAAACTGAATGTTTTCATATCACTGGTGATATGAATTGTTGAATTTATTCTGCACCGATTGAGCCCGCAACAGGGGGTTCGGTCGTGTTCTGTTACGCTTGATTGGTGCCAAAAACCGACCTAGACTGATTCAAGCTGAAATTCCGAAACGATGACGAAAACATTGATGAATATCACCGCAAATCTGACTGCGCGATCGACCACCCTGCGTCTGAAAACGGGTCTGGTGATGATTTTCCTGGGCGCCAGCACGGCGTTTGCGCAATCATTTCCGTCAAAGCCAGTCAAAATTGTGGTGCCCAATGCCGCAGGCGGTGCTGCAGATTTAACCGCGCGCACGGTGGGCCAGAAAATGGCCGAGGCATTGGGTCAGGCCGTCGTAATTGACAACAAGCCCAGTGCGGGCGGCGTTGTGGCCGGCGACCAGGTCGCCAAAGCCGAGCCGGACGGACACACGGTATTGTTGATCTCCAGCGGCACGGCGGTCAGTGCGGCGCTCTTCAAAACCCTGCCTTTTGATACGCTGAAAGACTTCACGCCGGTTGGCACCCTCGCAACCTTCGATCTCGCCATTGTGGTCAACGAGTTGGGTCGCTTCAAATCACTGGCGGAGCTGTTGGCGTATGGCAAGGCCAACCCTGGCAAACTCAATATTGGCACGCCCAATATTGGCACGACGCAGAACCTGGCCGCCGAACTTTTCAAAGTCAGCGCAGGCATTGAGGCACAGGTGGTGCCGTTCAACGGCACGCCACCTGTGATCACGGCCTTGCGGGGTGGCGAAATCGATGCGGCCATTGACATTCTTGGCCCGCTCATGGCGCAAATTTCTGCCAAGGCAATTCGCCCGGTTGCGATCCTTGGTGACAAGCGCGCGGCCCAGTTGCCCGAGGTTCCCACGGTGCGCGAAAGTGGCGGCAATTTGTCCGCCTTCAACGTGACATCCTGGAATGGACTGGCGGTGCCTGCGAAAACACCCAAGGAAGTCGTCGCCAGGTTGAACCGCGAGATCAATGCCGCACTCAATTTGCCGGACGTGAAAAAGCGGCTGCTGGATTTGAACCTCGTCGCGCATGGCGGCAGCCCCGAGCAGGCGGCAGAGCTGCTGGCGTTTGAGATCAAGCGCTGGAGCGATGTCATCGGCCGCGCGAAAATCCAGAAACAATAGCATTTAGTTCGTTGACAGACCGGAAACACCGCATGAACAACAAGATAGGAATGATTGGCTATGGTGAAGTTGGCAAGGTGTTCTGCGCAGGCTTGAAGTCCAAACCCGCCATTGAATCTGTCAGCGCTTGGGATTTGAAGTTCGCCTTGTCGGGTGATCATCCCGATCATGGCGCAGCACTCGCCCACGCGGCCAAGGTTGGTATTGCAACCTGCGATTCAATGCAGGCGCTGTGTGCGAAATCTGATTGGCTGATCTCAGTGGTCACCGCCTCCAGCACCTTGGCGGTCGCGCGTGAAGCCGCCCGGTTCATCAAGCCTGGCACTTTGTTTCTGGATCTCAATTCCGCCTCACCGGGCACCAAACAGCAGGCCGCGAAGGTGATTGAAGCGGCTGGCGGCTTCTATGTCGAAGCGGGCGTGATGACCTCCGTGCCGCCCTATGGCATCAAGGTGCCGATGCTTCTGGGCGGCCCGCAGGCCAGCGCGCTGGCTGATCGGCTTCGCAGTTTCGACATGGATGCCAGGTGCGTCTCGCCCCAAATCGGCATAGCCAGCGCGATCAAAATGTGCCGCAGCGTGATGATCAAGGGGCTCGAAGCCCTGGTGATTGAAAGTTACACCACGGCCAGGGCGTATGGCGTTGAAGACCACGTATTGCCGACGCTGGCCGAGACCTTTCCCAGCATTGACTGGAGCGGGCAGGGGGCCTACTTTTTCAGCCGCGTCGTGCAGCATGGCAAACGGCGCGCCGAAGAAATGCGCGAAGCGGCCAATACCGTCAAGGAAGCCGGCTTCGAGTCTTTCATGGCGTCGGCCATCGCAGACAAGCAGCAATGGGTGGCGGATCAGGCCGCAGGCGGTGTGTTCGCCGACCTTGGCAAGGACGCCAAATGGCAAGCCTATGCGGATCGTTTGCTTGCGATGCGCACTGCCAAAACCAGCTAACCGCGCGACTGCAGATTTCACATGCCCAAGCAAATTCACCTGAACGCCTTTGACATGAACTGTGTCGGGCACATCCAGCAGGGCTTGTGGACCCATCCACGCGACCAGTCGATGCGCTACCTCGACATCCATTACTGGACGGATTACGCACGAAGGCTGGAGGCCGGGCTGTTTGATGGTATTTTTTTTGCGGATGTGCTGGGCGTCTATGACGTGCTGGGAGGAAGCCCCGAAGCGGCTGTGAAAGGCGCAGTGCAGGTTCCGGTGAACGACCCGATGCTGCTGATCCCGGCGATGGCAGCCGTCACCCGGCATTTGGGGTTTGGTGTCACGGCCAACCTCACCTACGAGGCGCCATTCCAGTTTGCGCGCCGAATGTCGACCCTGGACCACCTGACGAACGGCCGCATTGGCTGGAATATCGTCACCGGGTACCTCGACAGTGCGGCCCGGGCGATTGGCCTCTCAGGGCAAACCGCCCATGATGACCGGTACGACTTGGCAGACGAGTACATGGCGCTGGTTTACAAGCTGTGGGAGGGCAGTTGGGAAGACGGCGCGGTCAAACGTGACCGGGCGACGGGCGTCTATGCAGACCCGGCCCGGGTCCACCTCATCCACCACCAAGGCCCGCAGTACAAGCTGGATGCGATGCACTTGAGCGAGCCCTCGGTCCAGCGCACGCCAGTGCTGTATCAGGCGGGCTCTTCCGCCCGTGGCTCACGCTTTGCTGCTACCCACGCCGAATGTGTCTTTCTCAATGGGCAAAGCCAGAAGGGTGTGAGGACGATTGTTGACAGCATCCGCTCGCAGGCCGTCGGGCTTGGCCGTGCGGCAGGCGACATCAAGATGTTCCTGGGCGCAACGGTTATCACCGCGCAGACGGATCGAGAAGCCCAGGAGAAGTTCGCAGAATATCAGCGCTATGCCAGTTCAGAGGCTGCGTTGGTGCATGCGGCTGCCTCTTTGGGTATTGACTTCAACAAGTACGACATGGATGAACCGGTCGAGACCGGCAAGAGCGAGGCGATTGTCTCCAACGTACAGGCCATGTCCCGCAGCGCCGGACCCCAATGGACGCGCCGCAAATTGCTGGAGCAGATCGTGATGGGCGGCCGCCAGCAGCCTTGGGTGGGTGGCGCAGATCAGATTGCTGACTTGCTGGTCCAGTGGAGCATTGATGCGGATGTTGATGGTTTCAACCTGGCGCGAACTGTGTCGCCGGAATGCTTTGACGATTTTATTGCGCTGGTCGTGCCGCGCCTGCAGGAGCGTGGTGCCTTCAAGACCGCTTATCAAGCGGGGGAAACGGACGGGGCGGGTGGAACGGGGCAAACCGGTAGGGCGGGCGCAAGTGGCGCAAAGGGTGCTTCATTGCGCGCCAATCTGTTTGGGCAAAACCGTTTGGGCGACTCCCATCCGGCGGCCAAGCACCGGATCACAGCCTGAACAATTCCTTCGGTGATGTGCCAGAGGGCAACGACTGGCGAAATGGGCTGCGGTCAGAAAGCTCGGTCATGTAGCTTTCGATTCCAGCACCTTCGCGTTCAAGGAACCTCTCAATGGCGTCGGCAAACGCGGGGTGCGCCAGCCAGTGTGCGCTGCTGGTCTTGACTGGCATCAAGGCGCGGGCCATTTTGTGCTCGCCCTGCGCGCCGCCTTCAAAGCGGTGGAAGCCGTTTTCGATGCACCACTGAAGCGGTTGGTAATAGCAGGCCTCAAAGTGCAGGCAATCGACCCTTTTCAACGCGCCCCAGTAGCGGCCGTAGGCGATTCGCTTCTCCGGCTGATCGGATGGGCCATCGCCACTTGCGGTGATCGCGATCAGGCTGCTTGCGATGTCCTGCCCATTTTGCTGTGCCACGAACAGCAACCAGTTTTCTGGCATGGTGTCTGCCATGCGTTCAAAGAAGTTCGGGCTCAGGTAGGGCGCGTTGCCGTGCTCGAGGTAGGTCCGCTCATAGCAACGGTAGAAAAATGCCCAGTCCCGCTTGCCAATTGAAGCGCCCTGCATTGACCGAAAGCTGACCCCCGCATCGGCCACCTTGCGCCGCTCCTGGCGAATCTTCTTGCGCTTTTCCTGACTTAACGAAGCCAAGAAATCGTCAAAGCTGCGAAACCTGCGGTCAGTCACAGGGCCATTCTTTAGCGTGCCGCCGCTGCAAGAATCAGCCACCTCGGGAGGCGGCGCATTAAGCGCAGTGACAGGCGTGGGGGCAACATTGGTCCAATGAAACTGGACTGTGTTTCGCAGCATCATGCTCGCGCTTTGGGCGGCTACCACGTCGTCTTCATTGGCAAACAGCAGATGCAGCGACGAGAGTTTCTCCTGTTCACACCACGCAATCAAACCCCGTGCCAAGGCTTCCCGGTCCTGCGGCGATCTGGCCAGCAGCCGCGCGCCGGGTACGGGGGTGAACGGCACGGCGACCACCGCTTTCGGGTAGTAGTTCAGGCCGTGCTGCTGATAGGCATTGGCCCAGGCCCAGTCAAAAACA
>JANMCB010000143.1:0-16869 GCA_031360805.1 Rhodoferax sp. | reverse complement strand
GCGACACTATGCGCATTGAGACTTTAGGGTTTACCCGAGGCCTCCCCATGGTTTGCAAGAGGTTTATTCGTGCTGAAAGTTTTGTCGCCTGCGCGCTTTAGCGGCTCGCTTTTCAAGTTAGCGCTTACTGGCATTTTGTTCTTTGCAATCGGTGCATCTGACTTGGCGCTGGCAAAGCAGCCTGTGACACGAGATGCCTTGGCGACTATCACGGTCGCCGAATTGCCGACGCAAGGCCAGCAGACATTTGAGCGGATTCATCAGGGCGGCCCATTTGCCTACGAAAAGGATGGCGTTGTTTTTGGGAACCGGGAGCGTTTACTGCCCTCCGAAAAGCGCGGCTACTACCGGGAATACACCGTGAAGACGTCTGGTTCACGGGACCGGGGAACCCGACGGATTGTTTGCGGAGGCGCGCCCAAGGCACCCGACGCGTGTTTTTATACGGCTGATCATTACGCGAGTTTTCGCCGGATCAAACCGTAGTTTTGGTTTATTTACTCATTAAAGAAAGTGAAGCGGGACCCACTATGCCTCTTCGAAAAGAAACCCATTTACCGCGCATCAGCATTGCGCCGTCGCCGCCAGGCGATGCGCCGAAAACTCAGGCGGTTGCAATTGGCGACACGCCGCTTCGCGGCCTGCGAACCAATATTGTGCAGTCGATCCGCGCTTTTCGCGTGCAAGACCTACAAGATGCGGCAGTCGGCCTCGGGCAACACTTTCTCTACGCCAATCTGGCGAATGCACTGACCAAGCAGGATGTGCTGGACATGATTGGCCAGCAATTCATGCTGCCTGTCCATACGGGCAAGAATTTTGATGCGCTGTACGACAGCATCACCGATCCAGTGCACAAGTCAGGGCCACAACCTGGCTTTATTGCCGTGTTGGAGCACATTCCGGCCAATGTCAAATTTGACAAGGAAGCGCGCGAACAGTTGCTGGATATCTTCCGCGACGCCGCCGATTACTGGGGGGACCGGAAAATCCCCTTCCGGTGCTTCTATTCTTTTCTGTAGCCCGTTCTGCACACACCAGCCAAGCAGAACGGGCGAACGAGGCAAAAAGTGACAACCAAGCCACTGATTCCCTCTCAGGCATTGAATTGAACACAGAGTCCGGTGAAAAGTTGCCCACGGACAAACTGTTGGATGTTTCGGCATTTGCGCTTCGGATGAGCAGTCCGTTCAACGCAGGCTATTGGCTGGCCGCCGCTTGATTCTTCGTCCCTATCCGCGCGATACGGCGTTGCGGGGCCTTGCCGTGCTATTCGCACTGTCAGCGGCTCCGCGCCTTGTCTCGCACCGATCTGAACAAAGAATTCAGTGAGCTTTTCAAGTCGAAAAAAGCCTGCAACAAGCGGGCTTTTTTATTGCAGGTACTGCGCCAGTGCGACGTACTCGGCCACGGGCACTTCTTCAGCACGGCGCTGAACGTCAAATTCTCCTGCATATGACTTTTCGTCAAGCCATTTCCCGAGCGTATGGCGCAAAAGCTTTCGCCGCTGGCTGAACGCGACTCTTACGATTTCGCTCAAGGCGGTCGCGTCGACCTTGGCGAAGTCAGGCCTGGGCACCATGCGCACAACCGCACTGTTGACGCGCGGCGGAGGGTTAAAGCTCTCGGGCGGTACAAACAGGACGCTGTCCATGGCATACCGCCACTGCAGCATGACAGTGAGCCGACCGTATTCTGAGGTCGCCGGTCGAGCCACCATGCGGTCAACGACTTCCTTTTGCAACATGAAGTGCTGGTCTTCTACAACCTGCACAAAGTCCAGCAGGTGAAAGAGAATCGGTGTTGAGATGTTGTACGGCAAATTTCCGACAACCCTGAGCTTGCGCGCCTCCGCAAGCGTTGTTGCCAGTTGGGCGAAGTCGACTCGCAATACATCAGATTCGATCACGTTGAGTGCCGGATGGGCACGCAGCTTGTGTGCCAGATCGCGGTCCAGTTCGATCACTGTGAGCGTGCCCAGCCGTACGGCCAAAGGCTGTGTCAGGGCACCCAGTCCTGGGCCAATTTCGACCATTAACTGACCGGGATGAGGGTCGATCAGTCTGACGATGTCGTCAATGATGCCTTTGTCGGCCAGGAAGTGTTGGCCAAATCGCTTGCGCGGGATGTGTTTCACTACTGCGGCGTTTCGCGCATTTCGACGTAGGCGCGCCCGCGAACATCCTGCGCCCAAATGGCGTAGGCAGTGTCCAGCTTTTTTTCACGCAATTGGTTACGGATGACTTCGCGTTGCTCACGAAGTCCCAGTGGCACGGTTCGCCGTTCGAGCAATTGGATCAAATGCATTCCAAACCGTGAAATCAGCGGGTCGGCAATCTGGTCAGGTGCCAAATTGTTCAACACTGCCTCAAACTCCGGTACAAACTGGCCCGGGCTGGTCCAACCCAAATCTCCCCCTTGTGGCGCGCTGCCGTCCTGGGAGTTTTCACGCGCCAAAGTCGCGAAATCGGCTTGCCCGGCCTGGATGCGACGCTTCATGTCATTCAACTTTTCGCGTGCCTGCGCTTCATTCATCTGGGTCGAAGGGCGCAACAGGATGTGCCGTGCGCGGTTTTGGTTGATGGTCATGGCCCCGCCCGATCGTTTTGCGATGACCTTGAGAATATGAAAACCTGCGCCAGAGCGCATCACGTCAGTCACAGAACCTTCCGGCAGACTGGCGGTTGCATCCAGAAACAGCGGTGGCAATCGGTCTGGACTGCGCATGCCCAATTCTCCACCGCTTGCGCGGTCCGGTGAATCTGACAATTCACGCGCCAACTTCGCAAAATCTTCATTGGCGCGCGCCCGGACCAAAGCGCTTTGAGCCTTGGCTTGCAGTGCAGCCACCTGCGCAGGTGTTGCAGATTCCGGCACCGCCACCAGGATCTGGGCTATGTTGATCTCCTGCGGTGCCGTGCTGTTTGTCGCCGCCGGGTCGCGCATGAACTGGTCAACTTCTGCGTCTGACACCCGCACGCGGGCATCCACCTCGCGTTCGCGCACGCGCGTCAGCAACAACTGGTCACGCAGTTGCTCGCGAAACTGCGCGAGCGCCAGGCCATCGGCCGCCAAGCGGCGGCGAAGGGTCGGCACGTCGATCCGGTTTTGCTGCGCAACCGTCAGTTCGGCTTGGTCGACAGCTGCGTCATCAATACGGATACCCATGTCGCGGGCCAGCTGCACTTGCGCCTTGTCGCCGATCATCCGCTCCAGCACCAGTCGCATCAGTTCTGCGTTGCTGCGTTGAGGCTGGCCAGCCTGGGCGAGTTGCTGGGCCAGCCGGGCCGCCTCAATACGCACTTCGCCGTTGGTGATGGGTTCGGAATTGACAATGGCGACGATGAAGTCCGCAGCCCGTTGCGGCTCGGAAGCGACGGACGCAGGGCGTGAAGCCCCGATGGTTTGTGGCTGCAAAGGTCGCAGACCCTGTGCGTAGACGCCTGCGGGTGCCAGGGCGGCCAGACTGAGGGCTGCCGCAACGGCGGTGAGTGTGGCGACTGCCAAAACGCGATGGGTCATGATGGATCAATCGTAATTGCTGAAACGGCTGGGAACACTGGCTTGCTCCCGCAAATATTGGTAGCGCGGGATATTATCCTTGAGGGACTTCAAGGGATTGGCGCCGATCCGGGCAAAACCGACAAACTCAAGCTGAAACATGATCCGCTGGGTTGCAGAGACAAGACTTGTCTGCAACTGCTCCACCACAAAACGGGCCAGCCAACAGCCAGCATCGTACTCAAGGCCAATCACGGCATCCACCAGCTTGCGGTCAGAGAGGCTGAAATTCAGGCGCCCCACGCTATACCAGCGACCTTCGCCCAAACCCCTGCCTTCCCCGAGATCCTGTCCTCGGTCTCCCCACAGGTCGTTCAACGGCCATTGCCACCCGATATCCACCTGCTCGCTTGAATCGCGCTGAAACCGATAGGCACCACTGACCACCCGGTAATTTCCAGGGCTATACCGGGCGCCAACCGTAGCTCGGGTGGATTTTTCGGTTTTGGGGTTGAACTGGAAAGTCGAGTCGACCGACCACTGGGGGCTCCAATTCAAGCCAGCGCCCAGGAGAACATCGCTGAACCGCTCCACGACGGCAGAACCACCTGGCAATGTCACGTTTTGGTCTTCCAGCCGCAGCCGCTGCGCCAGCCCCAAGCGGGCCACTTCAGCGCCGTTGTTGGGGTCCAGCAAGCGCGTAGTCAATCCCAACGTGACCAGGTTATTGTCTGAAATGCGGTCGTTGCCGACAAAGGCATTCTCGGAAAAAATGGTTGCGAAGTTAAAGTCGTTGGCCGCAGAATCGTAAATTGGCAGCAGGCTTTGGTCCCGATAGGGCGTCGCCACGTAAAACAGCCTTGGTTCCAGCGTCTGCAAAAAGTTGCGCCCAAAATAGCTGGCATCGCGCTCAAAGACCAAGCCGCTGTCTAGGCTGAACGTCGGTACAACCCGGTTGGCAGACAGCGCGCCATTGGCAAGTGGGGCATCAAACTCGTACTGGGTTGCATGGAGCTGTACTTTGGGTTTGATGAACCCTGCCGCGTTGGACCACGTGCGGCTGATTTCACCCAGCGCGAAGGTTCGCTGGGCGTTGGGTTGTAGCGTCAGGCTTCTGTCTGCACCAAACCGGGTGTGGTCGGCGTCAACTGATACATCGTAGTCGCCGATCCGCCGGGCGAACCGACTGACCAGTTGCGGCAGCCGGTCGTAGGGCGGCAGGATGGGGGAAGAAATGTCCTGCAGTGTTTGCCACTTCAACGCACGCAGGCTCGCTGAAAAATCGCCACGCGCCCAGGACAGCGTGGCGTCATTGGCGAGCAGGCGCTGGGTCAGGCTGCTGTTGCTGTCGCGGCTGAAGTCTTTCCAGTAGTTGTCATCGCTGACCCGGTTGAGGTTGAGCGAGAGGCCAACATTCCCAATGGCGGCAAGGCGGGTGTCCAGCAAGCCGCTGTAAAGCGATGTCATGCTCCATCGGTCTGTACTGCGCAGTGCGTCGGCGGGCATCCAGCTCACGCCCACCGAGCCGCCGTAATTGGCTTCCAGATACCGGAACTCGCCAGCCAGGTTAACGCCGCGTTTGCTCATCACGGTTGGGGATAACTTGGCGTCCCGATTGGGCGCGATATTCCAGTAGTAGGGGAGCGTTACCTCTGCACCGTTTACATTGTCCAACCCGAACGTGGGCGGCAGAAAACCCGATTTGCGCTGACTGCTCAACGGGAAACTCAGATAGGGCACGGGCAAGATCGGCAGACCCTTGAACGTCAGTACCGCACCCTGCGCCACCCCAATATCTTCTTCGTAGTCAAGCGTCATGGATGCCGCGCGCAGGATCCAGTCAGGCATCCAGCTCGGGCCAGGCAGGCGTCGGCAGGTGGTGTAAGTGGCGTTGGTGATGACGGTTCGCTTTTCGTCCAGAAAATCCACCCGATCGGCTTCACCATGCCCACCACTTTGCAGGAATTGGTAACGCGGCTGCAGAAAAAACCCCTCAAACGCATCTACTTTGAGCTCGAGCAATGGGCCCTCGTAGACGCTGCCGGCGCGGTTGATTCGCACATTGCCGCGCGCTTTGGCCAAGTCATCGGGCTGGTAGTGTTCAAGCCGGTCGGCACGGATGACCAGATCACCACGTCGCAGCACGGCGTCGCCTTCCAGCACGGTGTCCAGGTCGGTTCGGCCACTTACACGGTCACCGTACAGAAAAGTCGGCAAGGGGCCGAGCCTGGGTGACGGTACCTGCTCGTTGAGTTGCAGACTGGGTTTGAGTCGCAACGCAGGCAGTGAAACGCTGCCTGACGATTGGCCTGCTACCGGTGCAGATGCCGTGTTCGCCGGCGCAATGGCGCCTTGCGCGTGAACCAGACTTTGCGACAGCATCGCGCAGCAAAACAGCACCGGCCGGGCGCGCGGCTTCAATAACGGGTGCATCGGGAGCGGTCTGTTTCGCAGGCGGTCAGGTCAATCGGGCAAGGTTCGCTTTGTAGAATAGATTATCCATGAGCCAAAGCCCCTACATTCCGCAAGCCACCGGGCTACCTCCCACAACGACATCTGCGTTCGCTCCGGTCCTGTGGACCGACCCTGCGCGTGAAGCCGCGTTCAAGACCTGGCTTGACACCTTGTGCGCTTCACAGAGCCTGCTGGCGCCAAGCCTGCGCCTGGCGTCGGCCGATGCGAGCTTTCGCCGCTACCTGCGAATTGACACTCCAGCCGGCAGCCGGATCATCATGGACGCGCCGCCAACGCTGGAGAACAGCAAGCCGTTCGTGGAGGTGGCCCGCCTTCTGAAAGACGCTGGCCTGAACGCGCCCGAGGTGCTGGCATGGGACGAGCCGCACGGCTTCCTCTTGCTCAGCGATCTCGGCGAAAAAACCATGATGCAGCAAATGGTGCGTGACAACCCGCAAGCGAATCTGGGCGCTTACCTGCAGGCTGTCGATGCGCTCATCGCCTGGCAGCTAGCTTCCAGGCCGGGCGTTTTGCCGCTTTATGACGCACCGCTGTTGCACCGCGAACTGGCGCTTTTTCCGGACTGGTACCTGACACGCCACCGCGGTTTGCAGGTCCAGGGCGACATCCGGTTGACGCTGGACAGCGCATTTCAACAGATAGTTGCGCAAAACCTGCGCTGGCCCAGCGTCTACGTTCATCGCGACTTCATGCCACGAAACCTGATGCTGCAGGGCGAGGTCCACGGCGGGTCTCTCGTGCAGGCACCCACTATCGGCATTCTGGACTTTCAGGACGCTGTCTATGGCCCCATCACTTACGACATTGCCAGCCTGATGCGCGATGCTTTTTTGACCTGGGAAGAAGACTTTGTGCTGGATATCACCATTCGCTACTGGCAGAAAGCACGCAAGGCGGGCCTTGCCGTGGGTGACGACTTTGGTGAGTTTTACCGGGGCGTGGAGTGGATGGGGTTGCAGCGGCACCTCAAGATTGCCGGGATTTTTGCGCGCCTGACCCTGCGCGATGGCAAACCGCAATACCTTGCCGACACACCCCGCTTTATTGATTACATCCGCAGTACCTGCAGCCGGTATCGCGAACTCAAACCGCTGCTGCGGCTGATTGACCGCGTAGAGGGCATTGAGGCCGCCACGGGCTTTGCCTACGGCAGGGTCTGAGAGGCCCATGCCGCGCTTTTACTGCCCGGTTTCGCTGGCGAGTGGCGAATCCCTGACACTTCCCGCCGGTGCGGCGCGCCACGTGCAGGTGCTGCGCTTGCAACCCGGTGACACCATCACTTTATTCAACGGCCTGGGAGCATCGCCAGGTGAGTTTGTAGCCACCGTGACGCGCATGGGTCGCAGCGATGTCGACGTGACTGTCGGTGCCTACAGCGCACCGCAGCGTGAAGCGCTTCGCACAGTGCATTTGGCCGTGGGCATGCCTGCCAACGACCGCATGGACTGGCTGGTCGAGAAAGCCACTGAACTGGGTGCGGCCAGCATCCAGCCACTGATGACCGAGCGCAGCGTTTTACGATTGTCTGGCGAACGCGCCGAGAAGAAGCAGGCGCATTGGCAAAGCGTTGCCATCGCGGCCTGTGAGCAATGCGGACGCAACCGGGTTCCGGTGGTGCATCCGGTCAAGGGCCTTGCAGAGTGGCTCAAGACGCCTGCAAACGGCCAGCGCTTTTTGCTGTCGCTCAGGCAGGGCAGTCAGCCGCTTTCGGCGCTGGTGTCAGGTCACGCGTTGGTTCACGATGAGTTGACCTTCCTTTCGGGTCCGGAAGGTGGCCTGAACGATGCCGAAGAACGGGCGGCCTTGGGCGATGGTTTCACGGGCGTTTCGTTGGGGCCGCGGGTGCTGCGTGCGGAAACGGCCGCGCTGGCGGCGCTTACACTGCTGGCATGAACAAGAACCTGTGGCTGCTGGCGGTTTGCCAAGGGCTTTTTCTCACCAACAACGTCGTTTTCATCGCCATCAATGGCCTGGTCGGCCTGAGCCTCGCGCCCTTGGGCTGGATGGCCACTCTGCCCGTTATGGGTTATGTGGTGGGCGGTGCATTGTCCACTGGCCTGGTCGCCAAAACCCAAATGCGCTTCGGTCGCCGAACGTCGTTTCAAATTGGCCTGCTGGTTGCTTTCCTTTCCGCCCTCCTGTGTGCCTATGCGGCGATGAACCGGAATTTCTGGCTGCTGTGTGCAGCAACCGTCGTGGCGGGTTACTACAACGCCAATGCGGGCCTGTACCGTTTTGCCGCAGCCGAGCTGGCAAAACCCGAGTGGCGCGAAAAGGCGGTGTCGCTGGTGATGGCTGGCGGCCTGATCGGCGCAGTGCTTGGGCCGAATCTCGCTGCGCAGACGCGCACTTTGACCAGCGTGCCGTTCGCTGGCGCTTACCTGTCGTTGGCGGTCGTGGCGTTGGTGGCGATCGTGCTGATGAGCTTCATGCAGTTTGCGCCGCCCCCGGTCAAGACCGCTTCTACGGGCGGCCGACCATTGTCGGTCATCATGCGCCAGCCGGTGTTCATCGTTGCGGCTGCCAGCGGGGCGCTGGGTTACGGCGTGATGAACCTGCTCATGGCTGCAACGCCCATCGCCATGCAGCAATGCCAGCTGCCTTTTTCAGATGTGGCCCTGGTGCTTGAGTGGCACGTCATTGGCATGTTTGCACCGGGGTTTTTCACCGGCCACCTGATCAAGCGGTTTGGCACCTTGCCCATCATGGGGGTGGGCGTTCTGCTCAACGCACTGTGCATAGCGGTTGCGTTGTCAGGGGTTGATTTGCACCAGTTTCTGGCCGCCCTGTTTTTGCTGGGCGTGGGCTGGAACTTCCTGTTCACCGGCAGCACCACGCTGTCGCTGCAGACCTACACGCCCGAAGAAAAAGACCGCGCCCAGGGCGCCCTGAATTTCTTTGTGTTCGCAACCCTCGCGGTGAGCTCGCTGTCCTCTGGCGTTTTGGTCACCACACAAGGCTGGACGTTGCTGAATTTCGGCTCCATGCTGCCCGTTCTGCTGGTGGCGCTGGCACTGGGCTGGCTGGCGCTGCATCAGCGGCAAACCGCTGCACAGCGTATCTCGCCATCCTAGCCGAAAATGCTACATAATAAATAGCAAACTTTCTATATAATACAAGGGCTAGAGGCATTTTTGACCAGTAAAATGCGTCAAAACGGTCCGTCAAGCTGATTTTTGACTCATTCTCATATCACCCGTGATATGAAATTAACCCGGAATCGCGTGGGGCACGAATCAAAAGGGCAACGTCTCCGGGTTGCCCTGACCGGCATCAACTGGTCAATACCGGACAGCCAGCCAGACTTTCAACTCGGCAAACACCGGCTCGGCATCCAGCTCGTTGAAGATCTCGTGGTACAGGGTGTCAAAGCAGCGGGTGGTCACCACCGAGGAAGGCGCGCTGGCACTGAACTCACGGCTGCCCTTGGGGTTGACCAGTGCGTCTGCGCCCGCGTAGAGCAGCAGGGTTGGCACTGTCCAGGCGGTTGCGGCAGCGCGCACTTCAGCACCCGCCTCGGCGATGAAACGGGCCAGCCGGGCGCTGACCTGGTTGTGAACCAGGTGGTCCTTTCGGTAGTCTTCCACGACTGCCCGGTCATGCGAGATGAGCGACACATCCAGGCCGTTGCCAACCCGCAGATTGGGCGCAATTTTGGGCAGGATGCCAAGCAGGAGTTTCTGAAACCCGTTCAACCCAGGGTCCAGCGCGGGGGATGAGAGCACCATCGCGTCCACATGGCGAATCGCCCTCGCAACGAAGGCCGCCACCACCAGGCCACCCATGCTGTGGCCCAGCAGAACGAGCGGCGTGCCCTTTTTCATGCGCAGTCGGGTGCTGTCAACGATGTCGGTCAAGTCTTCAAGCAGCCGGTCGTCAGACGTCAAACCGCCCCGGGGCCCGCCGGATTCGCCGTGCCCGTACTGGTCATAGCCCCGCACGGCATAACCCCAATGGTTCAGGCGGCGGGCCACATGGTCGTAGCGGCCTGCGTGCTCGCCCAGCCCATGGACCACGATGACCACGCCGCGCAAAGGCTGGCCCGGGTCCAGCGGCCAGTCCTGAACGGCAAGGTTGTCGCCGTCGCTGGCAATGAAGGTAGACAGGGTGGTCTCGGCCGTCACGGCATCATCAGGTGCTGATTTCAAGGGAGCTGCGCGATCACGTGGGCAACAGCTGCGGTCAGCTTTTTGGCATAGGGGACATGCAGGAACTCATTGGGTCCGTGCGCATTGCTGCGCGGACCCAGCACCCCGCACACCATCATCTGGGCGCTTGGGAAACCCTTGGACAGCATGTTCATCAAGGGGATGGTGCCGCCCTGGCCGATGTAGCCGCAGGGCGCGCCGAAATGGGCCATCGACGCCTGGTTGAGCGATTGCTCAAACCAGGGCGCAGTGTCCGGTGCGTTCCAGCCGGTGGCGCCACTCAGGCCATCAAAGGTCACACGCGCCTGATACGGGGCATTGTCTTCAAGCAGCGTTTTGAGCGCCTGCACGGCGGCGCCAGCATCGACCAAGGGTGGCAGCCGCAGGCTGAGTTTGAAAGCGGTGTAAGGACGCAGCACATTGCCCGCGTCCTGCAACGACGGAAAACCCTCTGCGCCGGTGACGCTCAAGGTCGGCGCCCAGGTGCGGTTCAACAGGGCCTGAACCGGCTCGGTGGTGGTGGGCAGGGCGAAGGCGGTCGAGCCGCCGCAGTCGTAATGCGCCCACGGGAAGCGTTTGTGGATCTCGTCGCCCAAAATGGCTGCCGTGGCCCTGGCCTGCTCCAGCCGGTCAGCGGGTACCTCGCAATGAAAGTTGGCGGGCAGCAGGCGGCCGGTGGCGCTGTCTTCAAGCCGGTCCAGCACCTGGCGCATGATGCGAAAACTCGAGGGCACCAATCCGCTGGCGTCGCCTGAATGAACGCCTTCGGTCAATATTTCAACCTTGAGCACGCCGGTTGCCATGCCGCGCAGGCTGCTAGTCAGCCACAACTGGTCATAGTTGCCAGCCCCGGAATCCAGACAGATCACCAATGCCACGTCGCCCAACCGGTTGCGCCCGGGTTCACGCAGGGCATCCACATAGGGCAGCAGATCACGTGAGCCGCTTTCTTCGCAGGTTTCAATCAACCCGACAATGCGAGGGTGCGCGATACCTTGGCTTTTGAGGGCCTGAATGGCGGCAATACTCGCGTACACGGCGTAACCATCGTCGGCACCACCCCGGCCGAACAGCTTGCCGTCTTCGTACTTGGGCGTCCAGGGGCCCAGATCAGACCGCCAGCCAGTGAACTCCGGCTGTTTGTCCAGGTGGCCATACATCAAGACGGTTTGGCTTGATGGCGGCCTGGCGCCAGAGTTGCCACTGTTGCCGCTGGACGCAGGAATTTCAAAAAACAGCACCGGTGTGCGACCCGGCAGGCTGATGATTTCCAGCGTCAGGCCTTCGACTTTTTGGGCACGCACCCAGTCGGCCGCATTGCGCATGACCGTGTCAATGTACCCGTGCAAAGCCCAGTCCGGATCAAACATGGGTGATTTGGCGGGAATCGAAATGTAGTCGCTGATTTGATGCACGATGTCGCCATCCCACGCGGCGCTGACCTCTGCAAGTGCCGCAATGGAATCCAGGGTGACATCAGGGACTCTGGCATTCATGAAAACTCCTTGAATTGAAAAAGGTGTCCAATGCAGATTATGCGTTTTCTTAAACGTTTTCAGCCAGTCGTGGTTTTGGCATGGGTGCTCGCTGCGTGCGCGGGTAACCCCGACGCGCTGCCTATCGGCGCAACCCGCGAACAGGTGTTGCAGGCGTACGGAAAGCCGACCGCCGTATGGTCATTGCCTGACGGTGAGCGGCTGCAGTATTCGCGCCAGCCAGCCGGTCAGCAGGTTTACAACGTGGACCTGGACCGCAGCGGCAGGGTGATCACAACGACCCAATCGATGTCAGACGCAGCATTTGGTGCTGTGCAACCCGATATTTGGCGCGCGTCCGACGTCGAACGCGCCTTTGGCAAACCGGCTCTGATTGGCCGCGTGCACTCGTTCAACGGCATTGTCTGGAGTTACCGTTATGCCCAGCCGTTTGGGCTGAACAAGCAGTTCCATGTTTTCATCGACTCCAGCGGGCTGGTTCGGCGCACGCAGGTCACGGATGAACCCGATTTGCTGGACGACCGGATTGGCGTGAAGTAGTGGCGCTCGCCAGGGCCGCCTAACGCAACAAAAAGTAGGCGGCAATCAGGTACAACACGCAGGCGAACAGTTTTTTCAGGGGCGCCACGTCAATCCGGTGTGCGGTCCGGGCGCCCAATGGTGCTGTCAACATGCTGGCCATTGAAATGACAAGCAGCCCCGGCAGGTACAGATAGCCGACCGCCCCGGGTGGCATTTGCGGCAAGCCCCAGCCGGCCCATATGTAGCCCAACGTACCTGCCAAGGCAACCGGAAAACCCAGCGCCGCAGAGGTCGCCACCGCCTTGTGAATGGTGACGTTGCTCCATGTCATGAATGGCACCGACACAAACGCGCCGCCCGCGCCGACCATGCTTGACAACCCTCCGATCACCGCACCCACGCCCAGCATGCCAGGGGCGCCAGGCAACACCCGTGCCGGCTTGGGCTTGCGATTCAAAAACATCTGGGTTGCCGAGAAGGTCACAAACACGGCGAACAGCACGGTCAACACCCGAGTCGGCAAGGCAACTGCAAGCTGCGCGCCCGCCAGCGAACCCAGAACGATGCCGGGCGCAAGGCTCAGGACCACGGGCCACAAGACAGCACCGCGCTGGTGATGCGCCCGCACTGAAGACAAGGAGGTAAAGCAGATGGTTGCCAACGACGTGGCCACGGCCATTTTCACGACATGCGCCTCCGGGAAGCCTTTGTAGGTCAAAATCATGGTCATAAAGGGCACCATCAACATGCCACCGCCAATGCCCAGCAGGCCCGCCAGAAACCCGGTGACCAGGCCCATGCAAAGCAGCTCCGCCACCAAAAGCGGCGCAACGTCAAACATCCAGTTTTTTCTTCACAGTCAGCAGCCGAATTGATCCGCCAGGGCCACCAGGTTGCGGGCGTGGTAGGTGTTGTCGGGATGGGCCGAGACATCCTTCGCCGGACCAGGGCCGAATTCATGCGGGCGTTCAATGTAGGCCGTTTGCAAACCACAGGCCCGCGCTGCCGCCAGGTCATCCTGGTGGGCAGCCACCAGCATGACTTCAGCAGGTGCCAGGTCAAAAACCTTGGCCACGCCCAGGTACGTGGACGGATGCGGCTTGTATGCGCGAAACACTTCTGCCGACAGCACGCAGTCCCAAGGTAGCCCGGCACGCTTTGCCATGTTGGCAAGCAGGCCAATGTTGCCGTTGGACAGCGTGCAAATGGTAAATTTTGACTTCAACCGGGTCAGGCCTTCGACCGAGTCAGGCCATGCATCCAGACGATGCCAGATTTTGTTCAAGTGGCGTTTTTGTGGCTCGGCCAAATGGGTGACTTTGAATTGCTCAAGGATCTCATCCAGAATCATGCGGTGCAGATCGTCAATCAGGGTCCAACCCAGTTCGCCCGACATCACCCTGCGCATGGCGGGCTGGTAGCCAGCGCGCCAGGCCAGCGCAAAACTGCCGCCGTCCACTGCAAGCCCCATCGCCGTCACCTCCCGGGCGATACTCCCATGCCAGTCGACCACGGTGCCGAAAATGTCGAACGCCAGAACTTTTGGGATGGGTAAATCCACGGTTTAAATCTCCAGTTTCAGCCTAGGCAATGGGCTTTTCAGACAAAGTTTGCGGTCAGTGCCGACAGCGGCGACTCGAATTCAGCCCGCCACTTTTCGCCCACAGTGACCGCCCAGGCGTCTGTCCAGGTACCCGTGGTGACGACATCGCCCGCAAGCAGGTCGGGCGCACCCGGGGTCTGGCGCAGCTCCTCCAGGAAGTATTGCAACGCCAGCAACGGGCCATCCATCACATTGCAGCCAGCGCCCTGTTCTTTGAGTACGTCGTCTGCATAAAGCCTGACTTGGCATTGCGCGAGCCGCTCATTCAGCGTCTGGGCAGACCGGGCCAATTGTTGCACCTGCGTGCGCCTGCCCACCAGCAGGTGCGAATGCAAACCGCCATCGGCCACTGACATGGCAGCCGTGAACTTCCAGTTTGGCGCATGGGACTGGACCAGTTCGAACCCTGGCGCAACCCACTCGATACAGTCAAAAAGCTGATCCAGCGTAGCGCCTGCGACGGGCGTGGCGTGAAGGCCAAAAACGGTTTCAGGCTCGATCCGTGGCTGGCTGTGTCCTGCAAGATTCAAGCGGGCTTCGCCTTCGCAGAACGTCAGTGTGGTGTCCCACACCGTACCCCAGATCGGCGCTGACACGTTGTAGCGAGGCCAAATACCGCGATTGGTAAAACCGATCTTGAAGCCGCGCGGCATTTCGCCCCGTTGCTGGCGCAAGCGCCGGACCGCAAGCGCGCACTGGTAGGCTTGGCGCACGTCTTCGCCAATGCTCGCTTGAGCCTCTGGCGCCCAAAGCGCCCCATCATCGCAATGTTGAAGAATTGTTTCCGGGCGCATGTCAGGCATTGATTGCAGATGAATTTGGGATCGGGTTCAACCCGAGAACTTGAAAACCGCAGTTCCCGCCATCAGGTTGGGTGCGACGCGCACCGTGCGACTGTTCTGCAGGCCAAAGCTGTCGATGATATTGAACCGGTTCTTTTGCGCCAACGTTTCAAAGTCTGAAAACGTGCCCACTCGGATGTTAGGCGTGTCGTACCACTGGTAGGGCAGGCGCTTGGTCACTGGCATGCGCCCACGCAGCACACTCAGGCGGTTGGGCCAGTGTGCGAAGTTCGGAAACGCCACAATGCCGGTGCGCCCAACCCGCGCAGTTTCACGCAGCATGACCTCGGCGTTGCGAAGGTGCTGCAGTGTGTCGATTTGCAGTACCACGTCAAACGATGCATCGTCAAACAGGGACAAGCCTTCGTCCAGATTGAATTGAATCACGTTCACACCGCGCTTCACGCAGGCCAGCAGATTGGCATCGTCAATCTCGATGCCGTAACCGGTGCAGTTTCTGGTTTGCTTCAGATGGGCCAGCAGGGCACCATCCCCACAACCCAGGTCAAGCACGCGCGCACCCTCGGGCACCAACCGGGCAATCGCTTGCAGTGTCTGCATATCACTCATGCTGCGCTGGCTCCAAGGTCTTTGTGGATGCCTTCAAAATAGGCCCGCACCACGCTCATATAACGGGCGTCGTCCAGCAGAAACGCGTCGTGGCCATGTGGCGCATCGATTTCGCTGTAGCTCACGTTCAAGCGGTTGTCGACCAGCGCCTTGACCATTTCACGACTGCGTTTGGGTGAGAAGCGCCAGTCCGTCGTGAAGCTGACCAGCAAGAACCTGGCCGTTGCGCGCGCCAGAGCCAAACTTAAATTTCCGCCGTAATCGCGGGCCGGGTCAAAATAGTCCAGCGCGCGGGTGATCAGCAAGTAGGTGTTGGCGTCAAAGTATTCAGCAAACTTGTCGCCTTGATGGCGTAAATAACTCTCGATCTGAAACTCTACGTCCTGGGTGGAGTACTTGAACCCCGGTGCCTCAACGGCCAGGTTTTCCGTCGGGCCGCCCCGAGGAAAAAGCGCCCCCTCGGGGGGTTGCGACGACACGAAGTGCGGGAGTGTGGGGGCCAATTGCCTTCCAAACTTTTCGTTCATCACGTCGTCACTCAGGTAGGTGATGTGACCAATCATTCGGGCAATCCTCAACCCGCGTTTTGGCTTTGTTTCGGGCTTGGACGCGTCGCCGTAGAAGTGACCGCCGTGGAAGTCCGGGTCAGTAACAATGGCGCGACGAGCGACCTCGTTGAAGGCGATGTTTTCGGCGGTCAGATTGGGCGCGCTGGCAATGACCACGGCGTGACGGACCCGCGCAGGGTACTGCAACGCCCAGCTGAGTGCCTGCATGCCGCCCAAAGACCCACCCATCACGGCGGCCAGGGTCTGAATACCCAGGGCATCGATCAGGCGAGCTTGTGAATTAACCCAGTCTTCCACGGTGACCACTGGAAAGTCGGCGCCGTAGACCTGCTTGTCTGGCGTTTTGTCCGGGTTCGGGTGCATCGGTCCGGTCGAGCCAAAGCAGGACCCCAGATTATTGACACCGATGACAAAAAAGCGGTTGGTATCGAGTGGCTTTCCCGGGCCAATCATGGTGTCCCACCAGCCTTCGGACTTCGCTTGGCCTTCGTAAACCCCGGCGACATGGTGCGAGGCGTTCAAGGCGTGGCAGATCAGCACCGCGTTTGACTTGTCTGCATTGAGCCTGCCATAGGTTTCAAAACTCAACTGGTAGTCCCGCAACGACGCCCCGCTTTGCAATGGCAGCGCATTCGCAAAGTGCATCGACTGGGGTGCGGCAAACATGGCGTGCAATTTTCTTTGAACAGTGTGGCGGTAAAACTGGCAACAAAAAAACCCGGCGTCGCGAACCTTTTTGCTAAGGGCGAGGCCGGGTGGGCGCGCATCTTTAGCAGAATTTATTACGCGCCCGCAAGCTGTGTCAAATCGGCGCCGACCCATTATATCAACCTGCACAACCGCCGGATGCGTTCACCCCAACAACGCAAAGAGCCCCAATCCGAGAAAAATCAACGCTGACACCCAATGCACGACTCGGATCGGCACCGCCCGCGTGATACGCTCACCTAGCCAGACCACGGGCGCGTTGGCAACCATCATGCCCAGGGTCGTTCCAGCAACGACCCAAACGTAGGCGTCGTACTGGGCCGCGAGCATCACCGTTGCGATTTGGGTTTTGTCGCCCATTTCCGCCAGGAAAAAGGCGATGACCGTGGTACCAAAAACGCCAAAGCGTGGTGCCGCAACTGCGTCGACTGCCTC
>JANMCB010000131.1:0-7170 GCA_031360805.1 Rhodoferax sp. | reverse complement strand
GTCAGTTCTTTGATATTTGAACCTTGAGCCGAATTGAGTTAACCTCCCATCCCTTGACGCGCAATTGGGCCTGGATAGCAGGCAAAAGCTGGCGGATTTTTGCGGCCGTTGCATTGTTGTCCAGAATCAGGCACCAGATTGGCCCGTCAATGGGACCGGCTTTGATCGAATGACGTAAAGGGCCGGGTATCAGGGGTTCTATGGCCTTGAGCCGGGCGACCGACTCCGTTGCCAGTGCGCTCAACCTGGCCAGCATCGGCGATTCCTGCGTTGCCTGCATGAGCGTGACGCTGCGAACCCGGTTGGTCATGAGGTGCGTTCTATAAAGGTATTTCCGATGCAAATGATTATCACAGACGCCTGGCTTGCCAAAAGCCGGGCGATTCACCTGTCCGGAAGAAGGCTCGTTTTTGCGGGTCTTGTTTTGTCGTTTGTCTTGACACTGGTTGCTGCCGGGATCTACCACTGGGTTTTCCTCAAGGGTGCCCGCGAAGGCTGGCCAGTGATCGGAACTTTTGTTCGCCTGCTGGTCAAGGACGAGTTTGAGCAACGTGACCGCTTCATGCGGCAAAACCTGGATGTCATGGCGCAAAAATTGGGTGAGATGCAGGCCAAAATGACCCAACTTGAATCGCTGGGAGAGCGCGTATCGGGCCTCGCAGGTGTAAACCCGAACGACATCAAGGCAGCGCCCGGGCGCGGCGGTGTTTTGGTCGGCGCGCGGTCGCTGTCGATGGAGGAGCTGCAGGCCACGCTGGCAGATCTGGACCGCCTGACTGACCATCGCACTGACTTGATGACAGTGCTTGAATCCAGACTGTTTGATCAAAAAATCCGGAACATGATGGTCCCGACCCAACAGCCGGTAGCAAACGCTGTCATGGGTTCGGCATTTGGCTGGCGCATCGACCCGTTTACAAATGGGTCGGCGCTTCACACAGGAATGGATTTCCAGGCAGAAACCGGAACACCGATTCTGGCGGCGGCAGGGGGCGTAGTTGTTGTCAGTGAATACAACAGCGGATACGGCAATATGGTCGAAGTCGACCACGGCAATGACCTGCTCACCCGCTATGCCCATGCTTCCAGTGTGTTCGTGAAAAAGGGCGATCTGGTCAAGCGCGGACAAAAGATCGCTGCCGTCGGAACGACCGGGCGATCAACTGGCGCTCATCTGCATTTTGAAGTTTTGGTGCAGGGCGTGCCGCAGGACCCCCAGAAATTTCTGGCGGCAGGCAGTCAATTGCCGACTCAGCAATTCACGAAGTCTGCGCAACTGGTACGGGCTCCAGCCAAATAGCTGATTGACCGGGCCAGGTTCGCCCGATCATTGGTGCCCCGGCCGAATGTAAAATGGAAGGTTGGGCAACCAGGCGCGGCGTATCTCGGGGCAAAAACTTGAGTTCTTCGCAAGTGACCCCATTTCACATTGACTAAATAAAGGATTGCACCGCTTCGTTGGCCCAGGTGGGTTGGCAGGGCGGTCTTGCATTCATGGCAACCAACTTCCTGACAAAAATTTTCGGCAGTCGCAATGATCGCCTGCTCAAACAGTACCGCACTGTGGTTTCACGCATCAATGCGATGGAGGCCGGGCTTGAAAAACTGACCGACGACGAACTCAAAGCCAAGACGCAGGAGTTCCGTGACCGCGTGGCAAAAGGGGAGACGCTGGACGCTTTGTTGCCCGAAGCCTTTGCGGTCGTGCGCGAGGGCTCCAAGCGGGTCATGAAAATGAGGCACTTTGACGTCCAGTTGCTGGGCGGCATGTCGCTGCACAACGGGAAAATTTCAGAGATGGGAACGGGTGAAGGCAAAACCCTGACGGCCACCTTGCCGGTTTACCTGAATGCGCTGACCGGTAAAGGTGTGCACGTGGTCACGGTCAATGACTATCTGGCCAACCGGGATGCCCAGTGGATGGGCAAGCTCTACAACTTTCTTGGCATGACGGTCGGCATCAACTTGCCGCAGATGCCCCGAGAGGAAAAGCAGGGCGCGTACCGGGCCGACATTACTTACGGCACCAACAACGAGTACGGCTTTGACTACCTGCGTGACAACATGGTCTACGAGGTGGGAGACCGCGTCCAGCGCGGCCTCAATTACGCGATCGTGGACGAAGTCGATTCGATCCTGATCGACGAGGCGCGCACGCCGTTGATCATCAGCGGGCAGGCAGAAGACCATACCAGCCTGTACCTGGCCATCAACAAGGTGGTCCCGATGTTGACGCGCCAGGAAGGCGAAGCCGACCCCCGTACTGGGGAGGGTGTTACCAAGCCGGGCGACTTTACGCTGGATGAAAAAAGCCACCAGGTGTTCCTGACCGAACAGGGGCATGAGAGCGCTGAGAAGATCCTGTTTGACTTGAACCTGATCCCCGAAGGCGCAACGCTGTACGACCCGGCCAATATCACCCTCATGCATCACCTGTACGCGGCTTTGCGCGCGAACCACCTCTACCACCGGGACCAGCACTATGTGGTTCAGGAAGGCGAGATCGTAATCGTTGACGAATTCACCGGGCGGCTGATGTCGGGGCGTCGATGGAGCGATGGGCTGCACCAGGCGGTTGAAGCCAAGGAAGGCGTCAGCATCCAGCCTGAGAACCAGACCCTGGCATCCATCACGTTCCAGAACTACTTCCGCCTTTATGGCAAGCTGGCCGGCATGACGGGCACTGCAGATACTGAAGCTTATGAGTTTCAGGAAATCTATGGGTTGGAGACGGTGGTGATGCCGCATAACCGGGCCAATGTCCGCGACGACCAGCTCGACCGGGTCTATAAGACGACACGTGAGAAATACGAAGCCTCGATCAAGGACATTCGTGAGTGTTACGGACGGGGGCAGCCGGTCTTGGTCGGTACTACCTCCATCGAAAACTCGGAAATCATTGCGTCCCTGCTGGAGAAGGAAAACCTGCCGCATCAGGTGCTCAACGCCAAACAGCACGCACGTGAGGCCGATATCGTGGCGCAGGCGGGCCGCCCCAAAATGATCACCATCGCGACCAACATGGCTGGTCGGGGCACGGACATTGTGCTTGGCGGCAACATGGAAAAAACGATTGGCGCGGTGGAGGCTGATGAAACGCTGGATAGCGCAGCGCGCCAGCGGCAGGCCGAGGAGATCCGCACCCAATGGGCCAAGGACCACGAGTTGGTCAAGTCGGTCGGAGGTTTGCGCATCATCGCAACCGAGCGGCATGAATCGAGGCGCATCGACAACCAGTTGCGTGGCCGCTCCGGACGCCAGGGCGACCCGGGCTCCTCCCGTTTTTACCTGAGCCTGGACGATTCCTTGATGCGCATTTTTGCAGGTGAGCGTGTCAAAGCCATCATGGACCGGCTCAAAATGCCGGATGGCGAGGCGATTGAGGCGGGCATGGTGACGCGCAGCATCGAAAGCGCGCAGCGCAAGGTGGAGGCACGCAACTTCGACATGCGCAAGCAATTGCTTGAATATGACGATGTCTCCAATGATCAGCGCAAAGTGATTTACCAGCAGCGCAATGAGATCCTCGATGCAACAGACTTGAGCGCCCAGATCGCATCACTTCGGGAAGGCTGTTTTACGGACCTCGTGCGCCAGTATGTACCGGTTGAGTCGGTTGAAGAGCAGTGGGATGTGGCCGGCCTGGACAAAGTGCTGGTCGACGAATGGCAAATCGACGCGTCGGTGCAGGCCCAGGTGCAGGCTGCCAGCGCCATCACTGACGAGGACATCCTGGAGCACGTCAAGAAGGTCGCCAACGATGCTTTCGCCGCCAAGGTTGAACAGGTCGGGGCCGAGAATTTTGTGCAGTTCGAGCGCATGGTGCTGCTGCAGAGCATCGACACGCACTGGCGCGAACACATCAGCGCACTGGACTACCTGCGCCAGGGCATTCACCTGCGCGGCTATGCGCAGAAACAGCCCAAGCAGGAGTACAAGCGTGAAGCGTTTGAGCTGTTCGGCCAGTTGCTGGATTCAGTCAAAAATGAAATCACCAAAGTGCTGATGACCGTCAAGGTACAGTCTTCCGAGCAACTTGAACAGGCTGCCGTGGAGATGGAGCAGCGCGGTGAGAACATTGCGAACATAACCTACACCGCACCCACCGAAACGGGCGAAGTGGTTGCCGTCCTGGATGAGGAAACGGTGCGAAGCCGCCAGGCCATGCCGGGCGCCGATCTGCCTCGGGTTGGCCGCAATGAGCCCTGCCCCTGTGGCAGCGGCAAAAAATACAAACAGTGTCACGGCAAACTAGCCTGAGGAACGTTCATGCCAGTCAATTTGCCGCCGCCTGACCCGGCACAGCTTTTTGCCATTGCGGGGCTGCGCATGGGTGTTGCCGAGGCCGGCATTCGCAAGGCCGCCCGCAAGGACCTAACGGTGGTGCTGATAGACGCTGGCGCTTCGGTGGCTGGCGTCTTCACGCAAAACCGTTTTTGTGCTGCTCCGGTTCAAGTTTGTCGGGAGCATCTCGAAAAGGGCAGCGCCATCCGGGCACTGGTTATCAATACCGGCAACGCCAATGCGGGCACTGGGCAAGACGGTTTGATCCGCGCCCGCCAAACCTGCATGGCATTGGCGCAGCGCCTGGGCCTTTCAGCCGACGAAATCTTGCCTTTTTCGACGGGCGTCATCATGGAGCCCCTTCCCGTAGACCGCATTGTGGCGGGGTTGCCTGCGGCCATTGCGGATGCCGCCGAAAACAACTGGCTGCGCGCAGCCCACGGCATCATGACCACAGACACGGCGCCCAAGGCCTTTGGGGCGCAAGTCCGACTGGGTGGCGCGCTGGTGAGCATCACGGGGATCAGCAAGGGTGCGGGCATGATTCGCCCCAACATGGCGACCATGCTGGGTTTCATGGCAACCGATGCCTGTGTCAGCCAGAAGCTCATGCAGCAGCTGGCACGTGAACTGGCAGAAGGTTCATTCAACCGCGTGACGGTTGATGGAGATACTTCCACCAACGATTCCTTCGTGGTGATCGCAACCAACAAGGCGAACCATGCCCCCATAGAGTCATTGGACAGTGCTGACGGCAAGGTCCTGCAGGCAGCGATGCTGGAGGTGGCCAGAAGGCTGGCTCAAGCGATAGTGCGCGACGGCGAAGGCGCGACCAAGTTCATCTCGGTGCAGGTTGACGGTGGCAAGTCGCAGCAGGAATGCCGCAAAGTAGCCTACGCCATAGCGCACTCGCCACTGGTCAAGACGGCCTTTTTTGCAAGTGACCCGAACCTGGGCCGCATACTGGCTGCAGTCGGCTACGCCGGCATTGACGACCTTGACCCGGATTGCATCGATCTGTTTCTTGATGACGTGCACGTTGCCGTCAAAGGCGGACGCAACCCGCTTTACCGCGAAGCAGACGGCCAGCGGGTCATGAAACAGAGCGAAATCACAGTGCGCGTGGCATTGGGACGCGGGACCGCCTCAGACACAGTCTGGACTTGCGATTTGAGCCACGATTACGTCACCATCAACGCCGACTACCGCTCATGAACGTTAACTTTGAGCATTTGCTGGTGCGCGCCGAGCAACTCATCAGCCGCATCGAGTCCATCCTGCCGCAACCGCTTAGCGCGCCTGACTGGTCCGCGTCGCACGCCTACCGCTACCGCAAGCGAAGTTCCGGGCACGGAACTCTGGAGCCAGTTCGCCATGTCGGGGCCATGCGGCTGGACGACCTCAAGGAAATTTCGCCACAGAAGGACAAAATCCAGCGCAACACGCTGCAGTTTGTACAGGGATACCCTGCCAACAATGTCCTGCTGACAGGCGCCCGGGGCACCGGCAAGTCGTCACTCATCAGGGCCTGCCTTAACGAGTATGCGACGCAGGGCCTGCGCCTGATTGAGGTGGACAAGGCCGATCTGGTTGATCTGCCCGATATTGTGGATGTCGTCTCCGCGCGGCCCGAGAAGTTCATCGTATTCTGCGATGACCTCAGCTTTGAAGAGGGCGAGCCTGGCTACAAGGCGCTGAAATCCATTCTGGACGGTTCGGTGGCAGCTACCAGCTCCAATGTGCTGATTTACGCCACCAGCAACCGGCGCCATCTGTTGCCGGAATACATGAAAGAGAACCTCACCTACACCCACACCGACGACGGCGAGGTACATCCCGGCGAAGTGATCGAAGAGAAAATTTCACTGTCCGAGCGGTTTGGCCTATGGGTCAGTTTTTACCCGTTTACCCAGGACGAGTATCTGGTGATCGTGGCGCAATGGCTGTCATCCTTTGGTGTCGGCGCGCCGGCGATAGCGTCAGCGCGGCCCGAGGCGCTGGTTTGGGCGCTTGAGCGCGCGTCACGCAGTGGCCGTGTGGCGTGGCAGTTCGCCCGAGACTATGCGGGTCGGCACGTCGCAACGGCGTAACGCAAGACTTGGCACCTTCAACCCAGCCGCTGATTGCCGATGGCGACCAGGCCCGCCCTGGCGGGGCTGACCGACCCACAACGGAGGTGGCGGTTGGTGTTCTGATCAAGCCCAGCGGCCAATTTCTGCTCACATCGCGGCCAGCCGGCAAGGTGTATGAAGGCTATTGGGAGTTTCCGGGGGGCAAGCTCGAAGCGGGTGAAACCGTATTTGACGCGCTGAAGCGGGAGCTGTTGGAAGAGCTGGGTATCGTGATTGCAGCGGCACAGCCCTGGAAGGTTGAGCTGATCGACTACCCGCATGCTTTGGTGCGTCTGCACTTCTGCAAGGTGTTCGCGTGGTCGGGTGAGCTGCAAATGAACGAAGGCCAGAGATGCTCTTGGCAGCATTTGCCGGTGGATGTGGCGCCGATTCTTGCGGGAACCGTGCCGGTTCTCAACTGGTTCGCACAGGAGCAAAACCGTGCAGGCAAAACACACGGTTGATGCCGTGCAGCGGGTAATCAGGCGTTTGAATCTGCATCCAGATCCCGTTCAGTCATGTTTTTGTATGCTATATTATATATAGCAAACTATTTAATAGAGACGAGGGCTAGAAGCCTATTTCATCGGTAAAATGGAAAATTTACCGATTTTCCGAGACTAATATTAACCTGCAGGATGGGCTATCCTATTAGCTCCACTGCGATTTGCTTTTCCTATTTTTTGGCGGATTGAACGACTGTGTCATAAGTCACCGGTTCGGTCAGGACCGCTTGTTCAAGTAAACGATAGAACAGCAATCCGCGCGAGCGGGA
>JANMCB010000130.1:0-3026 GCA_031360805.1 Rhodoferax sp. | reverse complement strand
GGTCGTTGTCAGGCAGGGCGACAAAAGTCTGCACGTCCTGCAGCGCCAATTCGCCAGCGCCATCCAGCAAACCCTGCAGCAGGGCTGCATCGGCAATGAACACCCGGGCGCCACCGTCGCTCAGGATGTATTGCACCTCGTCGGCCTTGAAATGCCAGTTGACCGGGCACCACTGTGCGCCAATCAGGCGCGTGGCCAGCATGACTTCAAGCAACGCCGGGCCATTGCGCATCATCATCGCCACGATGTCACCCTCGCCCACCCCGGCCGCACGCAATGCTGCTGCGGCGCGTTGGTAGCGCTGGTAAAAAACTTCTGGGTCAACGCGCTGACCCTCAAATTCAACGGTGGGTTTCATCTGGCGGATCCTGGAAAAATGTTGATGCCCCGAAGGTTCAAACCACCATCGGCGTCGCCGCACCATCCATGCTCACAATGGCGCCGGTCACATAGCTGGCGCAGTCGGACGCCAGGAACAGCACCATGTTGGCGATCTCTTCGGGCAAGGCCAGGCGCCCCAGAGGCACGTTCTTCGAGGCGCGGCGCATGGCTTCGTCAATGCTGATGTTGTCCAGCCGTGCAGCAGTCTGCAGGCCTTCCACCAGCCGGTCGGTAATGGTGGCGCCAGGGTTCACGGCGTTGACACGCACCCCACGCGGCCCATACGCAGCGGCCAGCCCTGCACTGACCAGCATCAGCGCGGCATTGGCGGCACCGCCTGGCAGGTGAATCGGGCTGGCCACCTTGCCGCCTGCGCCAATCACGTTGACGATGCTGCCATGCCCGCGCAGCGCCATTTTCTTGACCACCAGGTCCATCATGTGGATGTAAGTGAAAAACTTGGCGTCCATCGCATCGTGCCAGGCCAGCGCGTTGAGCTCATCGGGCGGCGTGCGACGCGCAGCACCGGCCGAGTTGACCAGCACATCCACGTCGCCATGCAACTGCTCGGCCTCCGCCAGGGCGTCTGCGGCCTGGGCAGCGTCGCGCAGATCTGCGGTCACTGTGCCAATCTGGCCCATGCTTTTGGGCATGTCTTTTTGCAGTTGCGCCACACCATTCGCGAGGTTGGACGGGCTTCTTGATACCAGCGTGACGCGCGCGCCCTCCTGCAAAAAACCCAGCGCACAGGCCAGCCCGATGCCCTTGCTGCCGCCGGTAATGAGAACATGCAAGCCGGTCAGTTTCAAGTTCATGATTTGCCCACCATTTCAAAGTCAATAAAGCCCCGCTCAACGTCCGTCGACGTGAGCTTGACGCGAACCTTGTCGCCGACATTGGGCGGCGGGTTGGGGCCATGCAGCCGACCCTCGCAGGGTGGCGAAAAAACCCGCACCCACACGCCCTTGTCCGAACTGCCGGTGATAACGCCTTCAAAGCGCTCGCCGGTGCGCGTCTGCAGCAACATGGCCGCCTCCGACTTGCGCAACTGGCGCTCCACTTTCTGAGCCGCTTCTTCCTGACGCGTGCAGTGCGCGGCCAGGTGCGCCAGCTCGCCGTTGGAATAGCTGGCAGGCTTGCCCAGCAGCGCTGCTTTCACAAGCCGTGAGGTGATCAAATCCGGAAAGCGCCGGTTTGGGGCAGTGGAATGGGTGTAGTCACGCACCGCCAGGCCAAAGTGCCCCATCGGCACCGTGCCCGGCGTCTGCAACACATATTCGCCGCGCCCCATGAGCTTGATGATGATCAGCGACAGATCAGCAAAGCGCAGCGGGTCGGCGGCGCGCCTTTTGGCCAGAAAATTCTCCAGCGCCTTGGAGTCCGGCTCGGGCGGCAGGTCTTCGCCATACTCCTTGGCAACGCCCACAATGCGCAGCCAGCGCTCGGGCGACTGCACCACCCGACGCAGCGATGGGCTGCTGCGCGCCGCCAGAAACCGTGCGGTGCAGCCGTTGGTTGCAATCATCAGCTCGGCGATCAGGTTGCGCGCCCGGTTCTGCGGCTGGTTGCGGATGTCCACCACCCGGTCGCCGTCAAACATCGCACGCGGCTGCATGCTCTCAAACTCCAGCGCGCCCTCCTGGCGCCTGCGCGCCCCCAGGGCCTGCGCCAGCGTATCCTGCAGGTGCAGTTGCGCGTCCATGCCCGGCACAGCGGCGGCGGCGGCGGGTAAAGCAGCCGTGCCATCGATCCAGTCGCTGACCGCGTCGTAAGCCAGTTTCGCGTGGTTGTGCACGCGGGCGTGGTACACGGTGGAGCCCGCCAGCGAGGCATCGGCGTTGAAGACCATCTCGCTGACAATGGCCAGGCGGTCCTGGTTCGGGTTCAGTGAGGTCAGGTCGGTGGACAGCCGCTCGGGCAACATCGGGAAGATGCGCGCCGAGGTGTAGACCGAGGTGGTGTTGACCTCTGCATGGTGGTCAATCGGCGAACCCTGGGTTACCAGCGAATCGACATCGGCAATCGCCACCCACACTTTGAGCGCACCGCCAGGCAAGGCCTCGCAGGCGCTGAGCTGGTCCAGGTCGCGCGAATCGTCGTTGTCAATTGAACACCACAGCAAGTGGCGCAGGTCCGTGATGGGCGCGCCATCAGATGGCTGCTCGATGGGGCCATCGAAATTCGCCAACTGCCGCTTGGCATTGGCCGAAAATTCAGGCACCAGGCCGCGTTCGAGCATGGCGTTGACCGCCAGCCGTTCTAGGTCGGCGCGGGTGTAGTGGTGGCGGTTTGGCATGGGGTGAAGGTCTCGCTGGTCAAAAATCCAACAAATTTGCGGGCAAATGCTGCAATTCAGATACTGCAATGCAACCGCCGCAATACAAATATCGCAGTGAAAATTGCTATGTATTAAATAGCAAACTTTCTATATTATACGAGGGCTAGAGGCATTTTTATCACTTTTTTAGCAAATTTGCATCGCTTTTCAGTCAAAAATTAACCCACAGGATGGGCTATCCTATTAGCTCCACTGCGATTTGCTTTTCCTATTTTTTGGCGGATTGAACGACTGTGTCATAAGTCACCGGTTCGGTCAGGACCGCTTGTTCAAGTAAACGATAGAACAGCAATCCGCGCGAGCGGGA
>JANMCB010000109.1:0-14215 GCA_031360805.1 Rhodoferax sp. | reverse complement strand
GCACTGTATTTTTCAAACAGTGTCTTGAACTTGTCGTAACTCCCGATACCCGGCTTCATCATTTTGGTGAGCGGGCCCGATTCGGTGTGCTCGGGCGCTATTTTCAGGTAGCCGCCGACGTGGTGTGTCACCAGCTCTTTCACGTATTCGGGGCTTTGCACGGCCAGGTCGTAGCGCAGGCCGGAGCTGATCAAAATCTTCTTCACGCCCTTGAGACCGCGCGCGCGACGGTACATGTGGATCAGCGGCGTGTGGTCGGTGTTCAGGTTGCTGCAGATGCCGGGATAGACGCAACTCGGTTTGCGGCAGGCAGATTCAATTTCAAGGCTCTTGCAGCCAATGCGGTACATGTTGGCCGTGGGGCCGCCCAGGTCGGAGATGGTGCCAGTGAAGCCTTTGACCTTGTCGCGGATGTCTTCAATCTCCTTGATCACCGAGTCTTCACTGCGGCTCTGGATGATGCGGCCTTCGTGCTCGGTGATGCTGCAGAACGTGCAGCCGCCAAAGCAGCCGCGCATGATGTTCACGGAAAAGCGGATCATCTCCCACGCGGGGATTTTGGTGGCGTGGTCGTGGCTGCCGTTGGCGTCTGCATAGTCCGGGTGCGGGCTCCTGGCGTAGGGCAAATCGAAAACGAAATCCATCTCGGCCGTTGTCAACGGAATGGGCGGCGGGGTGATCCACACGTCGCGTGAGGTCACGCCTTCCCCATGCGCCTGGACCAGTGCACGGGCATTGCCGGGGTTGGTTTCCAGGTGCAGCACGCGGTTGGCGTGGGCATAAAGCACCGGGTCGGACTTGACCTGCTCAAAGCTTGGCAGGCGGATCACACTGCGCTCGCGCGGGGGCACATTGAGCTTGCCTGTGGCGGCCTTAGATACCCAATTTGGGTTTTTTACAAAGGAAATGATGCTCTCGGAGGCTTTTTTTGCATGAAATTGGCCTCTAGCCCTCGTATCATTTAAATTGTTTGCTATATCTAATATAGCGTTTTCCATCAAGCCTTTGGAACCCGATTTTTCACCCTCCTCCTTGGCGCAGCTGCTGCCCCGCCCTGCTGCCTGCTCGGAGGTGGTCATATAGGGGTTGATGTGCGACTCAACCCGGCCCGGTGCGTCCACATCGGTGGAATCAATCTCGAACCAGCCCAGACGGGTTTCGTCATCGGGCCGGCGAACGAAGGCGGTGCCGCGCACGTCGGTGATTTGATGCACCGGCTCGCGCGCCCCCAGGCGATGCGCAATTTCGACAATCGCGCGCTCGGCGTTGCCGTACAGCAGCAAGTCGCACTTGGCGTCCACCACGATGCTGCGGCGCACTTTGTCAGACCAATAGTCATAGTGCGCGATGCGGCGCAGCGAGCCTTCAATGCCGCCCAGTACGATGGGCACGTCTTTGAAGGCTTCACGGCAGCGCTGGCTGTAGACGATGGCCGCGCGATCCGGCCGCTTGCCGCCCACGTCACCCGGCGTGTAGGCGTCGTCCGTGCGGATTTTTCGGTCTGCCGTGTAGCGGTTGATCATGCTGTCCATGTTGCCCGCCGTCACGCCCCAAAACAGGTTGGGTTTGCCCAGGGCCGTGAACGCCTCGGCGCTGGTCCAGTCAGGTTGGGCGATGATGCCGACCCTGAAACCCTGCGCTTCGAGCATGCGGCCAATCACCGCCATGCCAAAACTGGGATGATCGACATAGGCGTCGCCCGTCACCAAAATGATGTCGCAGCTGTCCCAGCCGAGCGTGTCCATCTCTTTGCGGGACATGGGCAGAAATTTGGCCGTGCCAAAACGCGCAGCCCAGTACTTGCGGTAACTGGTCAGTGGTTTGGCGGCGCGGTTGAAAAAAGAGACGTCTTTGGCAACCGGTGCGCTGACGTGTGCGGGAGCGTTCATGAGGCTTTCGGGAAGACCCCTATTGTAAGGTTTTGTGCCTTTTCCGGCCGATTCAAGGTCTTCCAACACCCTGAGAGACGTACTGAATGTCACATCTGGACGGTAATTACCACCTATTTCCGCGACAAAGTGCACAGCCTTTCGCCGCCTCGCGGGCTAGACTCAAAGTTCTAAAAATAGAGCAACAAAACCGCCGCAATGGCCGCTGAACCTTTATCGACACTGTTTGAATTGCTGCCCATCGGGGCCTACCGCTCCTCGCCCGGGGGCCGGGTGCTGCGCGCCAATGCGGCACTGGTTCGCATCAACGGTTATGCCGATGAACCCCAAATGCTGGCGTCGGTCCACGACATTGCCACCGAAAGCTATTTGGAGCCGGGTCGACGGGATGAATTCAAGGCGTTGCTGCAGACCGAAGGCCGGGTTGTCAATTTTGTGTCGGAAGCCGTGCGGCTCAACACCGGCGAGCGGATGTGGATTCGGGAGCATGCGCACATCGTCAAAGATGCCACCGGTGCCACGCTGTACTTTGAAGGCACTGTCGAAGACATTACCGACCTGCACAACGCGCAGGTCAAGCTGGACGACACTGCCACCCTGCTCAGCGCCGTGGTCGACACAATCCCCGACATGGTGTGGCTCAAAGACGCCTGGGGCAATTACCAAGCCTGCAACACCGCATTTGAGCGCTATTTTGGCGACACAGCAGCCCATATCGTGGGCAAGTCCGACGCCGACTTTACCGGGAAGGAATTTGCCCTGCGCCTGGCGCGCACCGATCAAAGCACCTTATGGACCGGCCAGACCGCCACGTTTGAAGAAGAGTTGCCAAACCCTGATGGCAACGGCACGGGAACCTTCGAGATCGTCAAGGCACCCATGCGCAACGCCCTGGGCAACATCATCGGCGAGCTGGGCATGGCGCGCGACATCACCGGGCGCAAGCGCTCCGAATGCCACCTGCGCGAGATGAGCGAGCAGTTTGAGCTAGCCCTCATCAGTGCTGAACTCGGGGTCTGGGCTCAAAATCTGAGCCCAACACAGCCGCTGCGTTACGAGATGGATTCCCGCGCGCGGGCCATGTTGGGGTTGAGCCCGCTGGACATGGAAAACTGCAAGTCCTGGACCGAATGGGTGCATCTGGACGACCTGCCCCACGCGCTCATTGAAATGAAGCGGCACCTGGCCCATCAGACACTGTTTTTTGAAGCCGAATACCGTGTGCGGCACCGCGATGGCCGCTGGATCTGGCTCAGTTGCCGTGGCAAAGTCGTGCAAAGCAACCCACAGGGCGAACCGCTGCGCCTGGTGGGCACGCTGATGGACATTACCAGCCGCAAAGGGGCCGAAGAAGCCATCCGCCAGATGGCTTTTCAGGACGCCCTGACGGGCCTGCCCAACCGGCGCCTGCTAGTGGACCGGCTGCAGCAGGCGCTGACGGCCAGTGTGCGGCACAAGCGTTGCGGCGCTCTGCTGTTTCTGGATCTGGACAAATTCAAGCACCTGAACGACACGCTTGGGCACGAGGTGGGCGACCAACTGTTGCAGCAAGTCGCCTTGCGCATCCTGAAAAGCGTGCGGGCGGTTGACACTGTGGCGCGCATTGGTGGCGACGAATTTGTGGTGCTGATTGGCGACCTGAGCGAGAGCCCAGAGTTCGCCCGGGCCCACGCGGCCAAAGTGGGGCAAAAAATTCAGACGGCGCTCAATGAACCGTATGAATTGGGTCTGCACCACCATCAGAGCACGCCTAGTATTGGCGCAACCATTTTCACGGGGGCCGAAAACAGCCCCGCCGATGTGCTGCGCCAAGCCGACATGGCCATGTACGAGGCCAAAGCCAAAGGCCGCAACATGTTGCGGTTTTTTGAACAAACCACCAATGAAGTGATAGGTTGACGACCCAATGGAACCAACAGAGCGCTATTCCTCAACCGCATTGACCGCTTTTGCAAACCAGCTTTTGCAGCATGCCGGGCTGGACAATGCCCGCGCGCAGGCGGTAGCAGAGATTCTGGTGCAAGGCGACTTGATGGGGCACACCACGCATGGGCTGGCTCTGTTGGCGGGCTATCTGGCAGAGCTTGAATCCGGCGGCATGCGCAAGTCTGGCGAACCGGTCACGGTGTCGGACTTCCCTGCAGCGGTAGTCTGGGACGGCCAACGCCTGCCCGGCCCCTGGCTGGTTTTGCAGGCCATGGAACTGGCCGCCACGCGGGCCCACACCCAAGGGACCTGCACCGTAGTGATTCGGCGCAGCCACCACATTGCCTGCCTGGCCGCCTACCTGAAACGCGCTACCGACCAGGGCCTGGTGATGCAGTTGCATAGCTCTGACGCCAACTCGGCCAGCGTAGCGCCGTTTGGCGGGCTTGATGCCGTGTTCACACCCAACCCCATGTCGGCCGGATTTCCCACAGACGGCGCGCCGGTTTTGATCGACGTCTCCACTTCCGCGACGACCAATGGCCTCACTAACCGGCTGCACGCCGAGGGCAAGCGGCTGCCGGCCAACTGGGTGATCGATGGCCAAGGCCAGCCCGGCAATGACCCGGCCGTACTTGTTGCCACGCCAAAAGGCACCATTTTGCCGCTCGGCGGCGTTGACTCGGGCCACAAAGGCTACGGGCTGTCGCTGCTGGTTGAAGCGCTTACTGGGGGCCTGGCCGGGCATGGCCGTGCCGACCCGCGCGAGGGCTGGGGTGCCACCGTCTTTTTGCAGATCATTGACCCGGCAGCGTTTTCAGGGCTGGACGCCTTCACCCGGCAAACCGGCGCCGTGGCAAACCAATGCCGCGCCTCCCGCCCGGCCCACCCTGGCACGGCAGTCAGAACGCCCGGGCAACGCGGCCTGGAACTGGCCCAACGGCAATCCACTGACGGCATTGCGCTGTACCCTTCCATCCTGCCCGCACTGGCGCCGTGGGCCGCCCGGCTGGAAGTCCAGCTGCCTTTGGTGAATTAACCGAGACCTGGGCAATTTGCGGGATTTGCGCGATTAGGGCAATTAACCTGAATTTCCTCCGATATCCCCCCCCAGTCTTGCTGAATTGTTAGACCTCTGTCAGGCGCGATGCAATCGAACCGGAGCTGTTTTGCCTAAACTCAACATGGGTGTTAATTTATGACTCAAATTGGACAAAAAGCGAGAATTTCTAAAGTTATTTGGCGTTCAAGTCACAGCGCACTCACAACAGCTCGCGCAGCCGGGAGAGCACGAAATCGTAGGGCATGAAAGGGCCTTCGGCGGGCGCGCGGGTGAGTTCTTCGTGTGACTGGCGGGCCTTGCAAACCCGGGCGGGCGGCAAATCGGCGTCGGGGTGCAGCGTGGTGACCCAGCCCGTCGGCCCGCTTGTCAGGGCGTAGGCCTGGATGGCCAGGGGAAGGGTTCGGTTGACAAGCACCCGCCTGCGCCAAACCGCCGCGTGGGCCCGCAGCGCCGAAGGCTCCAGCTTGAGCGCATTCAGGAGACCGGCCAGCCAGGGGTCGGGACCTGCCTCAGGCAGGTCATGCGGCGCGTCCAACAAGAACAACACCAGCTTCTTTTTTCGCAGCGCACTGGAACCCGGGGGGCCACACCCGGCGAGCAACGCACACACAGCGGTTGTCGTCAGCAGGCCACCCAGACAATGCGCGATGATCGCCACGGTGTCAAAACGCGTCAGCAGCGGTTTGCGGATGTATTGCGCCCAACTTCGGGCCATGGTTTGCAGCGTGAGGCTGTCGTCTGAAACGATGGTTCTGACTTCACTGGCGTAGTCGTACGTGGCGACTGCGGCATGTGGCAGGTCCGCCTGCAGGCGTTTCATAAAGGCACCCGGCTGGCCCACGGCGCCCCAGCTTTTCAGGCGGTGGCCACCCAGACCGTGAACAAACGCCACGGCGGTTTTGGCCTGCGCTGGAGCGGCCAGAAATTCCAGCCTGGCGGCAACCGGCGACTGAACACTGCGCACCTTGTCGACTGCAATGCTCATGGCGCAGCCTGGATGTCTTTTGGCCCATAGAGGAAGCGCTCTGGGCCGCCCCGGTCAAGCGCCGCGCCTGACTGTTTGTTTTGAATGCAGCACCAGTGGAAACGGGCCATGTCCCGGGGCAAATCTCCGCCGCAGGCCACCGCATTCTCCCAGCGCTGAAGGACTTTTTCGCCCTGCTCCGCCGGTATCACGTGGCTGGCCTGGTTGCCATAAAAATGAACAAACAGGTTGCCGGGACTGTGCAGCGCAGGGTGGCTCTGCAGACCATCGACATAACGGATCCGGGCGAGGTCTGCTGGCTCGCTTTTCAGCACCTGGATCATGGCCTCCTGGTCGCCTATGCCGTTCCAGAAACTGCTGCTGTCTGACGCAGGTTTCAGCGCGTAAGCGGCTTCCAGAAACTGCCTGGACCAGGGAGTGGCCTGAACCATGAAAACGCCCGAGTTGATGGGCATGGCCTGCAGGCCAGAGTCTGCGTCGACGCCGATGCGCCGGAAGTACGCACGCGGGCACTGCATGACGAGGTCATGGGCTGGGCCGCAGAAGTCTTCGAGCCCGCGCGCAGGGTTGGCCACCAGCGCGTCGCTGTCGGCCCACAGCACCCAGCGGTGGCGTTGCAAGGCGCGCAGAATGGCCGGGATTTTTTCCCAGCAGGCCGGGCTGCCAGAAGAAGGCGGCGCCTCATTCAAGCATGTGTAGCCGTGCCTGGCCGCATACTGGCGGTGGTTGAGCAGCGCCAGCGGGCCCAGGCGCTCGTATTTGAAGCTCGGGTTGTCCGGCGGAATTTGGTTGAAGCTGACCAGCGCGATCTGGTTGGGTGCAGAAGCGCTGGGCACGTTGGCGATGGCCATGGGGGAGTGGCCTGCTGCGGCAGGCTCAGGAGAACGTGGCGTTGTAACGGGTTAGAGCTTTGCGAAGCACTGGGGAGGCCGCGCCCGTGCACTGCAGGCGCGTGACCCGCGCATGCGCATCGAGTTGCGTGAGGTCAGGGCCGATGCGCAAAAGCAGTTGCTGGATGTCAGCCTCAGCTTGTGCGCTGGTGCGGATGGACAACTGGCGGCCATCGGCACTCAGAGTTGGCTGGAATACCAGCCCGCCGGCGGGCGCGGCGTGGGCCAGCATCTGGGTGCAAATTCGCTGCACTGCTGCGGCCACGCCGTCCTGCACCGCGAAGTCAGCTTCGATGTTGAGCGATTCGGTGGTGGCCATGCGCACGGCTCCTCAGGTCATTGGTGAATGGGTGGTGGCTGCATAGACTCATCAGTGCATGCGTTTGCGGGCACGCGCACCGGCCAGACCCGCCAGGCCGAAGACCATCAGCAGCAGGCTGCCGGGCTCAGGCACGTGGGTGACCACCGGGTCTACTGCGGTCACTGCGAAAAATGCAGACCTGTCACTTGCCAAAACAGGTGTGAAGGCAGAATTAAAGAGGAAGCCCGAGGTATTGCTGGCGAAAAAATCGATGCCGTCCAGCACGCCAGATGCCTGTGTCACGCTGGCAGCGTTGCTGCCGTTCCAGATCACGTTGCCCAGCGTGCTTTGGCTATTGGCCACGACCATGAAGTAGTCGCCAATGCCCAGGTTCAGCCCGCTGAACAGCACCGTTCCGCTGCCGATGAAACTAATGGCGCTGAAGTTTTGTGTTGCGACGATGTGGCCCAGGTTCGCGCTGGGCCCCAGGTTCGAGACCAGAAACACGCCGCCGTCGGTGGCTGGATTGATTTTTGTCAGGTCGGCGGTGATGGAAACCCCGCTGAAAGCCTGCGTAAAGCTGAACGAGACCGCCGCAGCCTGGTCCGGCAGGATGATGTAACCGGCATTGCTGACGCCGCCCACGTTAAGCAGCGGCATGGCCTGCGCACTTGCGGCGCCCAGAAGCAACGAGGATGCCAGGTACAGCGCCTTGAGCCAGGCTCCAAAAAACGAGACGGTTTGGCGGGAAGTGAAAAGGTTCATGGTGAATTCCTGAAAAATAAAAACAATGTCAAATCAGCCTATCCACAGGCAACAGAGGGGTAAATGAGCCTGCGCAATTTTTGTGCCGCAGATGCAACTCCTTGAATCCATTGCCTAAAATTTCCCAACATCCAACAATTTACAAAAACTGTAAAAAAATCCGACGCGAAGACTGCTTCCCACCGCCGGTCATGCGAACCCTGGGTTTCCACCAAGTTGCAGCGAATCATTCATGCTGGCCGAGGTCAGTGTGTAATCGGAGCCACCCGGCCAGCGGATCGGGTCGGTCGAGTTCGACACCAACAGCGCCAATGACGGCGACGCATCGCTCACCTGGTTGCCCACGGCGTTGGCAATCAAGGCCGGCAGCGCCTCCAGCAGGCCTACCAGCAGCGACAGGATGATGAGCGCAACGATCAGAAATGCGCCATCGGTCAGCACGGTCAGGACAACGGCGATCACGGCTGCGGCGACTTCCAGGATGATTTTGAGCGCCTCGCCGTCGGCGGTTGATTTGGTGGTGTGGTCCTGAATCGGCGGGCGCGTTTGCTCGTACACCAGGGTCTGCGTGCCGTCGGGTTTGGTTGCCGCCTTGAGCCGCTGGTAGCTGGTCACCGTGACCTCTGAATACGTGCCCAGCGCAATATCGGTGCGGGTGATGGACGAAACCACAATCTCTTCGCCTTGCACCGAAATATTCAGTGAAGTGACCACCGGCTGGTACGAGATGCCGGCGCATTCAACCGCCTTGGCATTGACATGGGCCACGCTGATGACGGCAGTCTTGTCACTTGACATGGCGAAGTCGGAAGCCGATGAACCGGGAAATGCCGTTGGCAGCGCGGGCAATACCATGTCCTCCAGAAACCGCTCGCGGGCGATCAGGAAGCCCGACCTTGCGCCCGGCGGTATGGCGTTGGGCGACAGTTGCGAGGCGATGCCGCCGTCGGGCCGGTTTTGCGTCATGCACAACACGCCGAAGATGCTGTCTTCGTCGGTGGCGCCGTTGGCGTATGCGTAGCTGGTGTGGTTGGGCGCGAGCCACTGAAACTGCGCCTTGTCGACGATCCTGTTGATGGTGACTGTGTTGAAAACGTGCGTGAACGCGTCGAGGTTGGCATTGAACCAGGTGGCGAGCAGACCCGACATCAGCGCCTTGCAGATGAAGCCGGGGTCCACAGGAAGGCTCAGGTCAACCACACTCACGGCAGGCTGTGTAGCGCTGGTGGCCTGCGTCTGCACCACGAGGTCATGCGCCGAAGCGGGTTCCGCGCCCGGGGCCGGCTGCGGCGGGATTTGCCGCAGTGCCAGTTCGATGGTGACCACCCCGTCAGCCATGGCGTAGTTTTGCCCCTGGTAGGCCATGCTGCCCCCTGTCAGGGCAATGGCAAGGTGGATCAGCACGCCATCACCCCCCCGGCAAATCTGCCATGGGCCGAATGCCCCGCTGGCCGAGCAGGAATTGTCGGGCGCCACCTGAGTGAAGCTCTTGGGGGAACTGCCCGCTTTCACAATGGCCGCGTTCGCGTCCGGGATGCGGATCGCGAAGGCGGTGTCCCAGCCATAGGTGAAGGCGCTGATGCCGGCAACCGCCAGCGCTGATTTGGCCTTCAGCGCAGCGGGCACCGCCCTCGGCAGCTGCTGCAGGTGTGGGAACCGGTACTCGGTGTACGGCTTGTTTCCGTCTGGCGCTGCGAATTGCGTCAGAACGGAAGCGCGGGTGGCGGCACTCATGGCGGGTCCTGTCTCAGTTCACAAACTGCGGATTGCCACCCAGCTGGAACGACTGGTTCAACCCGGCCGAGGTCAGCAGGAAGCCCGTGGCACCAGGCCAGGTCACCGGGTTGGTGGCGTTGTTGACCATCAAATCAACGGGTGGGAGTTTGTCCTTGTCACCGGTCGCAATGGCAGTGATGATGGCCCCGATGTTGGCAATCAGTTCCGTCACCAGCAGCGTGATGATGATGGCCACCACGCGCAGCACAATGTTTTCGATGACCTTCTTGAAGACGGCCCCCGTGCCCAGGGTGATGATCGCCGCTGCCACCGACGCGGCCACCTCGGTCCAGATCACCCAGGCGGCGACTTCGACATTGTGGTCGGTGACCGGGGGCGAGGCCTGTACATAGTTCAGTATTTGCTGCCCCGAGGAGTTGACCGCAAGCTGCATGGCCGAATAACCGGTGTAGTCCATCATGATCTTGATGCCGGGAGAAAAATCGACCTCGGCCTTGATCAGCTTGACCACAATCTCGCTGGCTTCCATCGTGATCTGCACCTGGTTGGCGGGCAGTGCCGGGGTGTAGTTGGTGCCGCTCAAGTTGACCGGCTCCATGTTGACGGCATTGACGTTGCGGATCATGGTGCCGTCATTGGACATCGCGAAATCGGTCGCCTTGGAGCCGGGAAACATGGTGGGCACGCCCGGCAGCACCAGTTCTTCAAGGAAGCGCTCCTGTGCAATCAGGAAACCGGCGCGTTGCCCTGCCGGGATGGCGTTGGGCGAGATCTGCATGGTGGAGGGTGCGGTGCGGTTGTCGGTCATCGCCAACACGCCAAAAACATTGTCAGCGGGCAAGCCCTGCGCCGAGACCGCCCAGCCCATGGCGGTTGGCTTCAGCCACTGGAAACCGTCTTTGTCAGCTTTCTCGTTGAGGTCGATGGTCGAGAAGGTGTGCGTGAACTGTGCAAGATTGGCATTGAACCATTTGTCCAGCAGGCCGGTGACGATGCCCTGGATGATGAAGCCGGGGTTGCCAGGCAGGCCCGAGAGGTCAGTCACGGCGACGGCAGCCGTGGCATTGGGCACCACCTGGTGCGGTGTGCCATTGGCGCCCGGAGGCTGCGGCAGGTCTTTCAACTGGATTTCAATGGTGGCTACGGCGCCGGTCAGACTGTAGGTGGTGCCGTTGTAAGGCATGGAGCCCGATGTGATGGGCACCGTCATGTGCAGGAGCACACCGTCGCCGCCGCTGAGTTGCCAGGGACCGAAATTGCCCGACGCGGTGACACCCGTGTCGGTGGAGGTAAAGCTGGCTGGCGTTGAGCCGGGTTTGGCCAGTTCGGTGTTGACGTCGGCAAACTTGATGGCGAAGACGGTGTCCCAGTCGTAGGTGTCGACGACCTGGCCTGCGCCTGCTGCGCCGCCCAGCATTCCCAGTTCCGGAGCGATCTTGCGCGGCGGGCTCTGCACGAGGTGCGGAAAACGCATCAATGTGGGTTTGCCCTCGATGGCTGATTTGGTGGCGACGGGTGCGGGTGCGGTGATGGTGGTCATGGTCTTTCCTTTGTTGAAGTTGGGTGAAGGGATTGGGATGGGCGCTTTGTCTGGCTTGGTATGAACTGGAATGGCGGGAATGGGTGGGGACTCAGGTGGAAAGGGCCCGCATCAGCCCAGCGTGCCCCAAAGCCGAAAGCCCGAGTTCAGCTGGCCGCCGGCGATGGTGAACTTCTTCATGCCGGCCCAATGGACGTTTTGGGCGCCGGCGCTGGCAAACTGCATGCCCTTGATCTGGGAACTCAGGCCGCTGGCAATGCCGTCGGCGATTACTGGCACGACGATGGCCATGATGATGTCGGGGATGGCGCCCATCAGGTAGTCGTACCAGGGGATGTGGGAGTCGTGGGATTCCCCGGGATTGGGGTCCTTCGCCAGCGAGAGTTCCCCTGTGGAAGGAGACACCGACGACGCGGATGTGCTGATCACGGAAAACGTCATGCTCATGCCCATCTTCAGGTCGCAGTCGCCGCTGGCGGTGGCCGTGACATTGGAGCCGGCGACGCCGATCTGCAGACCGGTGATTTCCGGGTAATAGGTGATGGCGCCCGCCTGCGTGCCGGGCAGGCCGATGGCCTTGGTCGCCACAAGGGTGCAGGACGGCGCGTCGAAGCGGTAGAACGACGCGTCGGTGCCGCTGTAAAGCGCTGGCAGGATTGGCTGGATGACATGCTGCAAGAAGAGCGCCTGTGAAATCGCAAAGAAGCCGTTGCCGGCGCCGTTGATCAGGTCAGGGTCAATTTTGCGGCTCAGGCCGCTTGTATCGCGCGCATCCGTGGCGCTCAGGATGACCAGGTAACCCGCGCCGCCGTCAGTCTGGTAGTAGGTGTAGGCGCAGGAGACCGGTGTCAGCCATGTGGCGGCCGGCGACGGCGGCACCAGGTTGATGCTTGCAAAGGCAAAAGACACTGCCGCCGCCTGGTCGCACAGGCTCTGGGCAATCGCCGCGCCGAAAACGGCCCCTTGCGTGAAAGTCAGTTTTTTGGCCGGGTCAAGCACCAGAACCGGCGTGACCACGCCAGGACCCGACGGCGTGCCGACCACGCCCACCGTCTTGAAGTTGAATTTGAGGTCCTGCTGCTTAGGCAGACTGGACGGCAGCAATTGCAGGTTGACCTCAAGCACCACGGCGAGCCCAGACAAATCAGCCGCTGGCGCTCCTCCGCCTGAAATGCTGCCGGAGGCGATCGCAGTCTGCAGGCGCAGCAATTGACCCGAACCGCCCGGCACGATGGTCCACGCGCCAAACTGACCCTGAACGCTGATGCCCTGCGCCGTGACATCGAAGGCAACAGGACGAACAGTTGGGTCTGCCAGCGCCTGATTGACCTCGACGATGCTGGTCGCGTAACCAGTGTCCCAACCATAAAGATTCATGTTTGCCTCTTGTACCGTATGCGCCGTATCTGTGAAATCAGCAGCGCAAACAGACTATCGGCGACAGCATCGGCCCCTGTCTTGAAATTGGCATTAAAAGTTATGAAACCCCATGAAATTCAAACGGGTGGCGGTCACAATGGCGGCAAACCAAAAAAAGATCGGAGACCGCCCTTGCCCGTACGCTATGAATTTGGAGAATTCAACCTGCTGCCCGAGCAGCGACAGGTGCTTAGAAATGGCCTTGAGGTGCCTTTGGGCGCCCGTGCCTTTGACCTCCTGACATGCCTGATTTTCCGGCGCGACCGCGTCGTGAGCAAAAACGAGTTGCTTGAACTGGTTTGGCCAGGCCTGGTAGTGACGGAAAACAACCTGAATGCCCAGATCATGGCGCTGCGCAAGGCATTTGGCCCGCGCGTGGCCCTGACGGTTGCCGGGCGCGGCTTTCGGTTTGGGCCGCCCGCCGCGCTGTTTGGGGCGGCCAGCTCTGATGGTCTGGATCGCAGGCAACGCAAATCCCTGCTTGGAGAAGCGGAAACTGGCAGCCCGCTGAGCCCGGTGGATGAACTGCCGTTGCCAGACAAGCCGTCGATCGTGGTACTGCCCTTCGCCAATATGGGCGGTGGCCTGCCGGAGGATTTTGCCGACGGCATAACGGAAGACATCACCACCGAACTGTCACGGTTTCGCAGCCTGTTTGTCATAGCCCGCAATAGCGCATTCACCTTCAAAGGCCAGGCGGTTGACGTGCGTACGGTGGCGCGGCAGCTAGGCGTGCGCTATGTGCTGGAAGGCAGCGTGCGCCACTCGGGCCCGCGTGTGCGGGTGACGGCCCAGCTGATCGACGCGACAACCGGCATCCACCTGTGGGCCGAAAAATACGACCGGGTGGTCGCAGATGCCTTTGATGCGCAGGAGGAACTCACCAAGTGCATCGTCTCGGCCATGGCGCCACAAATCGCGGAGTCCGAAGGTGGCAAAGCGCGCGGCGCGCGGCCCGGCAACCTGAACGCGCACGGCCTGGCCCTGCGCAGTTCGGCCATCCAGCATGCGCAAGGCATGTCCGGTGACCGGGCAGCGTTTGATGAGGCGCTGCGGCTGGCGCGCGAAGCCCTGGGTCTCGATCCACACAGCGGTTTCGCATGGCGGGCGCTGGCCGGCGCGCAGTGGCTGCGCATCTACTTCAACCAATCGCCATCCGCGCCGGAAGCGCTGGCCGAGGCCCTGGACGCCAGCGCGCGCGCGATCACCCTGGACGCCACAGACCATTTCGCGCGCACCATCAATGGCCTGCTGTCATTCATGGCCAACCAGCCAGCCGCCGGGCTGGAGAATCTGCGGCGCGCCCACGAAATTAATCCCAATGACGCCTACACCCTGTGCTGGCTGGCGTTTTACGAAGCCACCTGGGGCGACGCGGACAAAGCCGAAGCCCACGGGCTTGACGCGTTGCGGCGCAGCCCCCGCGACCCGATGCGCCACGGTTTTCTGCTGCTGATGTCGGGCGTCTATTTTTCAACGGCGGACTACGTCAATGGCCTTCAGTACGCCCAGCGGGCGATGCTTGAAGGAAACCACGCCGCCGGACCGTGCGTGGCATTGGCGATCAACTCGGTGGGCCTGCGTGATATCGAATCGGCAAAAGCAGCATTCTCCCGGGCCCAGCAGTTGGCGCCCCGGCTGGTTGCGGCCCGCCTCGCGGGGGTCTGGCCCTCGCCCGGGTCCGACTACCACCGCCGGGC
>JANMCB010000091.1:0-1817 GCA_031360805.1 Rhodoferax sp. | reverse complement strand
TCTGGGCCACGTGCTGTCGGTGCTGGCAGATAAAAAGGTCAACGTCATCGACATGATCAACAAGAGCCGTGGCGAGCTGGCTTTCAACATCATCGATGTTGAAAGCCGACCTGGCGACGATGTGGTCGCAGCCATTGCGGCCGTTGAGCATGTGATCCGGGTGCGGGTAATTTGACTGTGTTGGGGTGAAAGTCCTCATCGCAGGCAGTGGCATCGGCGGTTTGGCCGCAGCGCTGGCCTGCACCCTGTCGGGACGTGAAACGCACCTGTTCGAGAAGGCCGCGCAGTTTTCTGAAGTGGGTGCCGGTGTCCAGCTTGGCCCCAACGTCATGCGCGTGCTTCACGGTTGGGGGCTGGCCGAGGTTGTCCAGAAGATAGCGGCGTTCCCGGAACAGTTGCAAGCGCGCGATGCCGCGACGGGCCAGGTTTTGGGAACTTTGAAGCTGGGCGACCGAGCCCGCAAGCGCTATGGATTTGCCTATGCCACAGCCCACCGCGCCGACCTGCATGGCGTCTTGTTGGCCGCCTTGGCGCAGCAGCCGGCTTCGCACCTCCATGTCAACTGCGCGGTTGAAGGGTTTGACCAAGACGCCGGTTCAATCCATTTGCACGTCGCAGGCCAGCCTAGCGTGCAAGGCGACCTGCTGATCGGTGCTGACGGTTTGTGGAGCACCGTGCGCAATCAGCTATTGCATGACGGCGAGCCCCACTCCACCGGCCACCTCGCCTATCGCGCGCTGGTTCAGCAATCGGGCCTTCCCAGCGCACTTCGGTCAACGCAAATCACCGCGTGGCTCGGCCACCGGATGCACGTGGTGCAGTACCCAGTGCGTGGTGGTGATTGGCTTAACGTGGTGGCCATCGTCGCGGACGGGCATCAAATGGAAGTGAGCAGCGCCGCTTCGGGTTGGGACCATGCAGCCAACGCAACCGCTTTGCAGGCCGCAACGGCGGGCGTCTGCAAACCGCTGCACGAGTTGGTCCACGCGATTGACCATTGGCGGACCTGGACGCTGTTTCGTCGGCCACCGATGCGCGGCCCGCAAGAGCATGCGCAAAACCGGGTGGCGCTCCTGGGCGACGCCGCGCACCCCATGCTGCCGTACCTTGCGCAGGGCGCAGGCATGGCGATTGAAGACGCCGCAGAATTAGGCCGCTGCCTCGCTGCCCAAGCCCGCGGGCCGCAAGCGCTGCAAAGCTATGCGCAGGCCCGTTGGCAGCGCAATGCCCGCGTGCAGACAAGGTCGATTCGCAATGGACAGATTTTTCATGCGGCCGGCCCGGTGGCATCGGCGCGCAACCTTTCGATGAAGGTTTTGGGCGAGCGGGTGATGGACTTGCCGTGGCTTTACGGTCATGAAACACACACGAACCAATCATACTAATTCGATAGCAAACTATTTATATAATACGAGGTCCAGATTCCTATTTCATTAATTTTTATTGGATAATTTTGCCTGTGAGGGGTAAAAATTAACCTGCAAGTTAATTTATGTGGCAAAAGTCTCATCATAGGACTGCCCGATCCAGAGCGACTTGCAGCCCCGCTTGCCTAATGCCGGAATGCCTCAGCAGGCTCCAGCCGCGCCGCACGCATGGCTGGGTAGATGCCTGACAACACGCCGATGACGCCGCCGACCACAGGTGCGAGCATAGGCGCCAGCGGGTCCAGAACCGGCGTCCACACCTGGATCGCCGAGACACCGATCACGATCAATACGCCAACTGCCGCGCCGATGATGCCCCCGATCACGCCCATTGAGGCGCTCTCCACCAGGAACTGCGCGGCAATATGCCCCTTGGTGGCGCCAATGGCG
>JANMCB010000084.1:0-4142 GCA_031360805.1 Rhodoferax sp. | reverse complement strand
CGTCATGCTGAAACTTCGCTACGCGAATGTGCCGGTGGTGTCGGCCATCCGCGGGCTGGCGCTGGGCGGCGGGTGCGAGATGGCGGTGTACAGCGCCCGGCGCGTGGCCGCGATGGAGAGCTACATCGGCCTGGTGGAAGTCGGCGTGGGCCTGGTGCCGGGTGCGGGCGGGCTCACTTACATCGCGCGGCGCGCTGCCGAAAGTGCGGCGAATTCCACCGGCAAGGATTTGTTGCCCTTCCTGACCGAAGGCTTTACCGCCGCTGCCATGGCCAAGGTCGGCACCAGCGCGCTGGAATCGCGCAGGCTGGGTTACCTGCTGGAGAGCGACATCATCGTGGCCAACAAGGACGAGCTGTTGTTTGTGGCTATCAACGAAGCGCGTGCTATGTTCGCCAGCGGCTACCGAGCGCCGCACAAACGCCTGTTCCCCGTGGCCGGGCGCAGCGGCGTGGCGACCATCAAAGGCTCACTCGTCAACATGCGTGACGGCGGCTTCATCAGCGCGCACGACTTTCACATCGCCGGCCTGATTGCCAACGTGGTCTGCGGCGGCGACGTCGATGCAGGCTCGCTGGTGTCGGAGGAGTATTTGATGACGCTGGAACGCAAGGCCTTTTGCGCGCTGTTGACACACCCCAAAACGCAAGAGCGGATCATGGGGATGATGTCGACTGGAAAGCCCCTCAGAAATTGACGATCAAGGAACAACCATGAAACAAATTCAAGAAGCCTACATCGTCGCCGCCACCCGCACGCCCATCGGGCGCTCGCACCGGGGGTTTTTCCGCAACACGCGGCCAGACGATTTGCTGGTTGCGGCGTTGAAAAGCGCGCTGTCACAGGTGCCCACCTTGGATCCCAGGGCGATTGAAGACATCATCTGCGGCTGCGCGATTCCTGAAGCGCAGCAGGGTTTGAATATCGCCCGCATCGGCGCGGTGCTGGCCGGGCTGCCGCACAGCGTGGGCGGCATCACTGTGAACCGTTTTTGCGCCTCGGGTTTGAGCGCCGTGCAAATGGCGGCCGACCGCATCCGGGTCGGCGAAGCGGACGTGATGATCGCCGCGGGCGTGGAGAGCATGAGCATGGTGCCGATGATGGGCAATGCGCCCTCGCTCTCGCCCGCGATGTTCCTGAACGACGACAACATTGGCATCGCCTACGGCATGGGGCTCACGGCTGAAAAAGTCGCGAACCAGTGGAAGGTCTCGCGCCAGGCGCAGGACGAGTTTGCGGTGGAATCGCATCGCCGTGCCATCGCCGCCATGAAGGCCGGTGACTTCAGCGCCGAGATGACAGCGGTGGAAGTGACGGATCGGGCGCCCAATCTGGACACTGGCGAAGTGGTGAGCAAAACCCGCACGGTCAACCTGGACGAAGGCGCTCGGCCCGACACCACGCTCGAAGGCCTGTCCAAGCTCAACGCCGTGTTTGCCGCGCGCGGCTCCGTCACGGCGGGTAACAGTTCGCAAACGTCTGACGGCGCGGGTGCGTTGATTCTGGCCAGCGAAAAGGCGGTCAAGCAGTTTGGCCTGAAACCGCTGGCCCGATTTGTCAGTTTTGCCAGCAAAGGGGTGCCGCCACACATCATGGGCATCGGCCCAATTGAGGCGATTCCGGCGGCGTTGCGTTTTGCCGGCTTGAAGCAGCAGGACATCGACTGGATCGAGCTAAATGAGGCCTTCGCTGCACAGTCGCTGGCGGTGATCAACACCCTGGGGCTGGACGCGGCCAAGGTCCACCCGATGGGCGGCGCGATTGCGCTTGGGCATCCGCTGGGCGCCACGGGTGCGATTCGCTCCGCCACGGTGATCCACGCGCTGCACCGCAAGCAGCTCAAATACGGCATGGTCAGCATGTGCGTCGGCATGGGGCAAGGCGCGGCCGGCATCTTCGAACGCGTGTAGATCGGGCTTTGGAGTCGATGGACGTGGCACGCACTAACCCTCAACGCAACCCTCTCCCGCACGCGGGCTTGGAGGCAATCAGCCAGGCGCGGGCGCAAGCCATGCACCAGGTTTTTTTTGACCAGTCAGCCCAGCTTTGGAATGAGTCAGGCACACTGCTGGCTACAACCCATCAAATCGTTTACTACAAAGCATGAACAAAGTTGCATTGATCATCGGCGCTGGTGACGCAACGGGCGGCGCCATCGCCCGTTGCTTCGCACGGGATGGCTACACGGCCTGCGTCACGCGGCGCAGCCTGGACAAGCTGCAACCGCTGTTGGCGCAGATCAAGGCAGAGGGCGGCGTGGCGCACGGGTTTGCATCCGACGCGCGCAAGGAAGAGGAAGTGGTGGCGCTGGTCGAGCAGATTGAATCAACGCTCGGCCCGATTGAAGTGCTGGTGTTCAACATCGGTGCCAACGCACCCAGCAGCATTCTGGACGAAATCGCACGCAAGTACTTCAAGATTTGGGAGATGGCCTGCTTTTCGGGTTTTCTCAATGGCCGCGAAGTGGCCAAGCGCATGGTGGCCCGTGCGTCGCCCGAGTGCAGGCAAAGCATCATCTTCACAGGCGCGACTGCATCGCTGCGTGGCTCGGCCAACTTTGCGGCGTTCGCTGGAGCGAAGCATGCACTGCGGGCACTCGCGCAAAGCATGGCGCGGGAGCTGGGGCCGCGCGGCATTCACGTGGCACACAGCATCATTGATGGTGCGATTGACACCGCCTTCATTCGCGACAACTTCCCCGAGCGCTATGCGTTGAAGGCAGAGGACGGCATTGTGAACCCGGATCACATCGCCGACGCCTACCTGATGCTTCACAATCAGCCGCGCGATGCATGGACGCACGAGCTGGACCTGCGACCATACATGGAAAAATTCTAAAAATCTTCCCAAAAGGGCGACATGACAAAAACCGTAGATTTCTATTTCGATTTCGGCAGCCCTGCTGCCTACCTTGCGTACACCCAGTTGTCAAAACTCGCCAGGGACACAGGTGCAACGGTGGTCATGAAGCCGATGTTGCTGGGTGGCGTGTTTCAAGCCACTGGCAACCGCCCACCCATCAGCGTTCCGCTCAAGGGTAGCTATCTGTTCCAGGACATGGGCCGCTATGCCCGGCGCTACGGGGTGCCGCTGAACATGAACCCGAATTTCCCCATCAATACCATCACGCTGATGCGCGTCGATGTGGGTCTTGCGATGCGCAACCCCTCGCTGCTGACCGCCTATCGTGACGCTGTTTTCAACGCGATCTGGGTCGACCAGCAAAACCTGAACGACCCGGACACGGTGGGGGCGATGTTGGAGAAGGCCGGACTCGACGCTGCTGCGCTGCTGGCCATTGCAGCGGACCCGCAAGTCAAGGAGGAGCTCAAGACTCTGACCCAATCTGCGGTGGACCGTGGCGTTTTTGGCGCCCCCACTTTTTTCGTGGGCAACGACATGTTCTGGGGCCAGGACCGCCTTGATTTCGTGCGCGAAGCCCTGACCGCCTGAGTGCCCAAATTCAAAATCCTTTTAGACCACCCGCATGACCGACATTCTTCTGCACACCGAAGCCGGTGTGACCACCATCACGATCAACCGGATCGACCGAAAAAACTCGCTGACCCAGGCGATGTATGGCGCCATGGCCGACGCGCTTCTGGCGGCCACGGATGACGCAGACGTTCGTGCTGTCGTGATTCAAGGCCACGCGACGGTGTTCAGCGCGGGCAATGACATTGGCGATTTTTTGAATGCGCCGCCGAGAGTTCAAGGTGGCAACCACGAAACACCGGTGATGCGTTTTTTGCGCGGCATCAGCACTTTCCCGAAACCACTGGTGGCTGCCGTGTGCGGCCCGGCGGTCGGCGTGGGCACCACCATGCTGTTCCATTGCGATCTGGTTTACGCCGGTGACAACGCCGCGTTTTCCATGCCGTTTGTGAACCTGGGCCTGTGCCCGGAAGCCGCGTCAAGCCTGCTGGTGCCACAGATGATGGGTTACCACCGCGCCGCAGAAGCGCTTTTGCTGGGCGAACCCTTCATGGCCGAGGCCGCATTGGAGGTGGGCCTGGTCAACCGCATCGTGCCGCCGATGGAAGCCAACAACCTCGCGCAGGCGCAGGCGCGCAAACTCGCCCTCAAACCCATCAGCGCTTTGATGGAAACCAAGCGCTTGATGAAAAAAGGCCAGGCCAGCC
>JANMCB010000024.1:0-4198 GCA_031360805.1 Rhodoferax sp. | reverse complement strand
CCCGATGGTCAATGTGGCCATCAAGGCCGCGCGCGCCGCCGGCAGCATCATCAACCGTGCCGCGCTCGATGTCGAAGCGGTTCGCGTCTCGCAAAAGCAGGTGAATGACTTCGTGACCGAAGTTGACCAGGCCGCTGAAGCGGTCATCATTGAAACCCTGCTGACGGCCTACCCAGGCCACGGCATTCTGGCGGAGGAGTCGGGGCAGGAACACGGAGCCAAAGACTCAGAGTTCGTCTGGATCATCGATCCGCTGGATGGCACCACCAATTTCATTCACGGGCTGCCCATTTACTGTGTGAGCATTGCGCTGGCGGTCAAAGGCAAAATCGAGCAGGCCGTCATTTATGACCCAACCCGCAACGACTTGTTTACCGCCACCAAAGGTCGGGGCGCCTACCAGAATGACCGCCGCCTGCGGGTCTCCAAGCGCCTGCGCATGCAGGATTGCCTGATTTCCACGGGTTTTCCATTTCGACCCGGCGACAATTTCCAGAACTACCTGGCCATGATGGCCGAGATCATGCCGCGCTGCGCGGGCTTGCGCCGCCCGGGTTCTGCCGCGCTTGACCTGGCCTATGTGGCTGCAGGCTATACCGATGGATTTTTTGAAGCGGGTCTGTCGCCCTGGGACGTGGCCGCCGGCTCGCTTCTGGTCACCGAGGCGGGTGGTCTGGTCGGCAACTTCACGGGGGACGCAAACTTTCTGGACCAGAAGGAATGCCTGGCCGGCAACCCGAAAATCTACGGCCAAATGGTGGCGCTCCTGGGCAAATACAGCAAATTTGCCAGTGCGAATGAAAAAGCCGAAGTGATTGAGACTTTGCAGCAGGCCGCCGGGTCCGATTGACTGCCATTGGCAGTTATTCCGATTCCATCGCCTACATCAATTGATCTTGAAGGGTGACCGCAAAGCCCGGCACCTTGGAATCAAGCTTCAGCTCATTCAGCGGCACCGGCTGTCCATACAGGAACCCCTGAAAGAACGCACAACCGTTTTGCGCCAAAAAGTCTCGCTGTGCCTCGGTTTCAACACCTTCTGCCACCACCGTCAGCCCCAGGCTCAGTCCCAAGGCCAGCACCGTCACTGCGTTGGCGGCGTCTTTTGGGTTGTTCAACAGGTCGCGAACAAACGACTGGTCAATCTTCAGCTCGTCCAGCGGCAGGCGCTTGAGATAGGACAGCGACGAGTAGCCGGTGCCAAAGTCGTCCAGCGCAAAACGCAGCCCCGCAGCCCGCAGCACGGTCATCTTGTCAATGGCTTCCTGCACGTCGGTGAGCAGCAGTGATTCCGTCAACTCCAGTTTAAGGCGGTGTGGATTGGCACCGGTCTGCTTCAAGGTGCCAAGAATGTCGGCGACAAAATCTGCATGCCTGAACTGGCGGGCGCTGATGTTGATCGAAATTGTCAGCGCCTCAGTGTGCGCATTCGCACCCCACTGCACCAGAAGGTCACACGCTGATTTCAATACCCATTGGCTCAGCGTCATGATCAGGCCACTCTGTTCAGCCACTGGGATGAACTCGAACGGCGGCACACGACCGCGTTGTGGGTGCAACCAGCGCACCAGCGCTTCGACGCCAATCACGGTCGCCTTCTGATCCATCACGGCGTGGAAATAAAGCACGAACTCGCGCCGCTCCAGCCCGTGGCGCAGGTCAAGCTCCAGCGCGGCGCGCCGAGCCGCCGCTGCCTGCATTTCAGGGTCAAAAAACCGCATGGTGTTGCGACCGGCTGCCTTGGCCTGGTACATGGCCAGGTCAGCCCGTTTGAGCAACTCGTCCAGACTTTGGTGTTGCCCGCTGAACAGCGTCATGCCGATGCTGGGCGTGCTGAAATGCACCTTGCCTCCGAGTTCAAAGGGGAGGTTCAATGTGTCCAGAATCTTTTCAGCCACCGTCTTCACCTGGTCAACGGCGCCTGCGACTTCTGGCTGCAGGTGTTCCAGCATCACGACAAACTCATCGCCACCAAACCGCGCCACCGTGTCGCCCTGACGAACGCAGGTGATCAGCCGCATCGCCACCTTTTCCAGCAACTGGTCGCCCACATCATGGCCCATCGTGTCGTTCAAGTCCTTGAAATTGTCCAGGTCAATGAAGAGCAATGCGCCACGCGTCTGGCTGCGTCCACTGGTGACCAGGGCCTTGGCCAGGCGATCCAGCAGCAACCGGCGGTTCGGCAGGCTGGTCAGCGGGTCATAAAACGCCAGCCGGACAATCTCCTCTTCGTGCTTCTTTTGGGCCGTGACGTCCCGTCCGATGCCCCGGTAGCCACGAAACGTGCCATCGGCGTCAAAGTAGGGTGCCCCACTGATGGAGGCCCACATCACCGAGCCGTCTTCCAGGCGCCGTTGCATCTCGAAATTGCGGAACACCACGTGCGCCTCCAGCATCTGGCGGTGCTCAGCCCATTGCGATTCAGTCAGGCCGGCTTTGGAGATTTCCCAGCGTTGAAGGCCCAAAAAATCTGAGCCAGGCACATCATTTTTGACTGCATACCCATCAACGCGCACAAACCTGAAGTTTTCGTCCTGCTCCCAGTACCAGTCCGACGACAGCGCCGTCAGGCTGCGAAAGCGGATCTCACTGGTGCGCAAAGCCGCCTGCGCTTCGACAAAATGCGTCACATCGGAAAAAGTGCGCACGCCGCCGCCGTCTGGCAAAGTACGTGACCTGACTTCCAGCGTGCGGCCTGTGCGGGTTTTGCGCATATAGCGCTCAGGGCTTTTTTGCAGGGTCGCAAATTCAAAACTTGCCCTGGCACCGGTTTCGACCCAGCTGTAGTCTTCTCCGAAGTCACCCCGGTCCTTTTGAAACTGCAGCAAATCTGCGCCGACCGTCAACTTTTCCATGACCGAAGCCGGAATGTCCAGCAACTCCAGAAAACGCTGGTTGTAACGGGAGATTTTTCCGCCCGGATCAACCGTCAAGAAACCATCGGACATATTGTCCATCGCGACTGTCAATGCGCTGGCCTTTTCAGCCACCTTTTCGCGCGCCAGCCGTAACTCGTCCTGTTCCTGCTTTCGCTTGGTGACGTCGGTGAACGTTCCATACCAGATGATTGAACCATCCTCGTGTTGTTGCGGCATGCTGTCGCCATACAGCCAGATCGGCGCGCTGTCTCCCTGGTTGATGCGAAACTCCTGCTGCCAGGGCTTCAGGCTCTTTGCCGAAGCCAGGACGCTGGTCCACAAGGCAGGGAAGTCATCTGGATGGATGATTTCAAACGCCTTCGTGGCGTCTTCAGCCACGTCTTGCGGTGAAACCTTGAAAATATGCCGAAAGGCCCTGGACACGAACGGCAGGTGGCTGGTGCCGTCCTTGCGCAGCCGAAACTGGAACAGCATGACGGGGACACGGTTGGTCAACTTTTCAATGAAATCAAGTTTGTCCTGCACCAGGTGTGACGCACCGTTTTGACCGGTCAGGTCGGTTACCTCGGTCAGCAAGTGGTCCTCACCGGAAATCGAAAAACGGTTGGCCGCAATGCGCACCGACCGTTTTGCACCAGCTTTGGTGGTCAGAACTTCCTCCAGTGTGGCGCTGGAATCGCCCGCTAGCAATGGTGCCATGGCAGCATCCCACTTGGTGCAGCCTTGCCATAGTCCAAGCGCAACAGTTGTTTTGGCCAGTGCCTCATGCCGGGCATAACCGGTCAGCGCCACCCAGGCCGCATTCACGTCGACCAGCAAACCGTCGTGCATCCGGGTGAGTGCACAGGCCACCGTCAGCCTGTGAAAGACGGCCGAAAACAGCGCCATCTCGGAGGCGTTTGGCACCGTGCCCGGATCCTGCGGCAACGTCATGAAAACACGTGGTCAGTTTTGGTCAATTCGATTTTCCCAACGTAAAAGACGCAATTTATCAGACCGGATGTTAGCCCGTGGCCAGGCAGCCTGATCCAATCGCTTTCCCAGGATTGCATTGCGTATCATGGACACCCCGTCCGTCCAACCTCAACCAGTTTCGCCCATTGACCGATCTCAGCCCTTCCCTGCCGGCGGCACCCGCTATGGTGCGTCACGAGCCTCATACCCCCATGATGCTGCAATACCTGGGCCTCAAGGCCGGGTACCCCGACACTTTGCTGCTGTACCGCATGGGCGACTTTTACGAGCTTTTCTTTGAAGATGCCGAAAAGGCCGCGCGTCTGCTGGATATCACGCTGACGCGCCGTGGCAACTCTGCCGGG
>JANMCB010000010.1:0-2115 GCA_031360805.1 Rhodoferax sp. | reverse complement strand
GCACGTTGACCGGTTGGCCCGAAATCAGCACCTGGCCGCTGTCAATCGGGTAGGCCCCGGCAAGCATTTTCATCAACGTCGATTTGCCAGCCCCGTTGTGACCGAGCACGGCAACGACCTCTCCGGCAAACAGATTCAGGCTGACGTCGTCAACCGCATGCACACCGCCAAAAGCTTTGCGAATGTTGCGTAACTCGACGAGGCCTTGCCCCCACGCTCCACCGCTACGCGGGTCGCTGCCCCCCGAGGGGGCTAATTTTTCTAGGGGCGGCCCGTCGGAAAATTCTGGCCCACTCACGCGGTGTCCCCGGTGAACCTGCGGTACAGCACGTCAAACACCACGGCCACAATCAGAACCTGTCCGATGATGACGTAGCGCCAGCCAATCGACACGTCCAGCAGCAGCATGCCGCTGTCGATGGACTGCATGATCAATGCGCCCAGCACAGAGCCCAAAATTGAGCCGCTGCCGCCCGACAGTGCGGTGCCGCCAATCACCGCAGCGGCAATCACATACAGCTCCATGCTGGTGCCCAGGGAGTTCGTTCCCGCGTTAAGCCGGGCAATCGACACCATGGCGGCAATCGTGATCAAAATGCCCATCAGTCCGAACAGCATCAGCGTGACGCGACGCACTGGAATGCCCACCAGCGCCGCCGCTTCGGGGTTGCCACCCATGGCAAACACATAGCGGCCAAAGCGCGTACGGTGCACCAGAAACGACAGCGCAAATGCCACTACCGCCCAGATCAGCACCGGAATCGGGATGCCCTGCGGCGCGTCTTTGCTGGGGATGCGGTAAGCGTTCATGGCTGCCGTGAACGCGACGAGAATCAGAATCGGGACCAGCACCACCAGTGCGTCCACCCACAGCGGGTTGTTGGGTACGCCAAACGATTGTTTGGCGCGCCGGCGGTTTAGGCTGACCCAAATCAGCGCAGCCGCCATCAGTGCGGCCAGAACCCAACTGGCCTCTACGCCAATGGCGCCGTCAAAGCCGCCACCGAAGCGCTGGAAAAACGGGTCATTCACCGGCTGGGTTTTGCCATCCGCCACCAGAAAGGCAGCGCCGCGGAATGACATCAGGCCGCCCAAGGTGACCACGAAAGACGGCACGCCCAGCACCGCTGTCAAAGTGCCCTGGTACAAACTTACCGCGATTGCCACAGCCAGGCCTGCCAGCGTGGCTTCGATCCAGTGCCAGCCTGCGGAGTACATCAGCGTGGCGATCAGGACGCCGACAAAACCCATGACCGAGCCGACCGACAGGTCGATGTGCCGCGCGACGATCACCAGCACCACGACGGTGGACACGATGCCCACCACCGCAGTCTGCTGGGCGATGTTGTAGAGGTTTTCGGGCGACAGGAAGATGCCGCCAGAAAGCACATTGAAAACCAGGGCGACGACCAGAAGGACGCCGCCCATCAGGACCAGACGCCAGTCGATGGACGCCTGCCTGAGCGCGGTCAAGGCCTGGTTCATGGCACAGCGCCCAAACCGGTGCGGTTGCTTGCAGGCAGCAGGCCGTTATTTGCAGGCGGCGGGGGCCGCAGCCTTGTCAACGCCCTTGCAGAGGTCTTCCTTCTTGATCCAGCCCGCCTTGATGACGGCGTCCAGATTTATCGAGGTGACGGGCAGCGGTTTCAGGAACTGGGCCTGCAGCGCCATTTTCTTTTCACCACCGCTCCAGGTGGTGGCACCTGCGACCTTTTTACCCGAGCCCAACGCCACGGCGGCAGCGGCTGCATCGCGGCCCAGATCACGTGAATCCTTCCAGACCGACACGGTTTGCGTGCCCATCGCCACGCGGTTCAGCGCAGCGTGGTCGCCGTCCTGGCCCGAAACTGGCACGCCCTTGATGCCTTTGGCCGTCAATGCCGCCACCACACCACCGGCCATACCGTCGTTGGAGGCCACCACGGCGTCAATCTTGCCGCCGTTTTTGGTGATGATCTGCTCCATGTTTTTCTGGGCAACTTCCGGCTTCCAGCCGTCGGTGTATTCCTCGCCCACAATTTTGATGTCGCCCTTCTTCACAGCGGCGTCAATGATTTCCTGCTGGCCACCGCGCAAAAAGTTGGCGTTCGGGTCGGTCGGCGAGCCCTTGATCAT
>JANMCB010000522.1:0-3295 GCA_031360805.1 Rhodoferax sp. | reverse complement strand
TGCTGGCGCCGCAGTGCCAACTGACCGTTTTCTGCCTGAACCGACTTGAACCGGCTGACTGCATGCCAGAAGCTGTCAACCCCGTGCCCGAGCAATGCACTGAGCTGAATCACCTGCGGATGCCAGTTCATGTCGTTGTGCGGATCATGACCGTGCAGCCCCAGCAATCGAAGTGACGACATGATCATTGCTTCGGCCCGGGTTGCCGCATCCGGGTCAATGTCGGCCTTGTTGATGACCACCAAGTCGGCCAGCTCCATCACGCCCTTCTTAATGGCCTGCAAGTCTTCTCCGGCATTGGGCAATTGCATCAAAACGAACATGTCGGTCATGTTGGCAACGGCGGTTTCGGACTGCCCGACACCCACCGTTTCAACGATCACGATGTCGTACCCCGCTGCCTCGCACACCAGCATCGCTTCGCGGGTTTTCTCGGCAACGCCACCCAAGGTGCCGCTGCTGGGGCTCGGGCGGATGTAGGCTTTTTCATGCACAGACAACTTTTCCATGCGCGTCTTGTCGCCCAAAATCGAGCCACCAGATACGGTGGAAGAAGGGTCTACCGTGAGCACCGCCACCCTGTGGCCTTGCTCAATTAGATAAAGACCCAGCACTTCGATAAAGGTCGATTTGCCAACACCCGGCACTCCACTGATGCCAAGGCGAAACGACTTGCCGGTGAGCGGCAACATTGCAGTCAACAACTCATCCGCCTGCGCGCGATGGTCAGCTCGGGTGGATTCCAGCAGAGTGATTGCCTTGGCAATGGCGCGGCGCTGCAAACCGTTGGGCCCCGCCCGCAAACCCGCAATCAACTCTGCAGGGCTCACCCAATTGCCTTGCTGATCTGCGCCAGAACGTCCTTGGCACTGACCGGAATCGGCGTACCCGGCCCGTAAATGCCTTTGACGCCTGCGGCATACAAAAAGTCGTAATCCTGGCGCGGCACCACGCCGCCCACGAAAACAATGATGTCCTTGGCGCCCTGTTTTTTCAACTCTTCAATAATTGCCGGCACCAGGGTTTTGTGGCCGGCGGCGAGGGTGGAGACACCAACCGCATGCACGTCATTTTCAATCGCCTGGCGGGCGCATTCTTCGGGCGTTTGAAAGAGCGGGCCAATGTCCACGTCAAAGCCCAAATCCGCGAAGGCGGTGGCAACCACCTTGGAGCCGCGGTCGTGCCCGTCTTGACCTAATTTTGCGATCAGCACACGCGGGCGGCGGCCTTCTGCCGTGGCAAATTGGGCAATATCAGCCTTGATGGCATTCCAGAAATCCATGCTGTCCCCATGGGTGGTGTCTGAGTCGTAAGCCGCAGCGTACACGCCCGTGACCTTGTGAGTATCAGCGCGATGGCGGCCAAAGGATTTTTCCAGCGCGTCGCTGACTTCGCCCACCGTGGCCCGCAGGCGCACGGCCTTGATGGTCAGGTCCAGCAAGTTGCCCTGGTTTTCGTCTGCTGCGGAAGTAATCGCCTGAAGTGCTTTGCCCACCAGCGCTGCATCACGATTCTTCTTCACCGTCTCCAGCAGCGCGATCTGACCGACGCGAACCGCGACGTTGTCAATGTCGCGCGCTTCAATGGCGTCTTCGGCTTTCAGCTTGTACTTGTTGACGCCGACGATCACGTCTTTTCCGCTGTCAATGCGGGCCTGTTTCTCTGCCGCCGCTGCTTCGATTTTCAGCTTGGCCCAGCCGCTGTCCACGGCCTTGACCATGCCACCCATGGCTTCGACTTCCTCAATGATTTTCCATGCGGCATCGGCCATGTCCTGCGTGAGTTTTTCCATCATGTAGCTGCCGGCCCAAGGGTCGATAACGCTGGTGATGTGGGTCTCTTCCTGGATGATGAGTTGGGTGTTGCGGGCGATGCGTGAGCTGAATTCGGTCGGCAGAGCGATCGCTTCGTCAAACGAGTTGGTATGCAGGCTCTGCGTGCCGCCAAAAACAGCCGCCATGGCTTCAACCGTGGTGCGCACGATGTTGTTGTACGGGTCTTGCTCGGTGAGGCTCCAGCCGCTGGTCTGACAATGGGTACGAAGCATCAACGATTTCGGCGACTTGGCGTTGAAGCCGGTCATGATGCGGTGCCACAGAAGGCGCGCCGCCCGCATCTTGGCCACTTCGAGGTAGAAGTTCATGCCGATGGCCCAGAAGAAAGAAAGGCGCCCGGCGAACTCGTCAACGTCCATGCCTTTGTTGATGGCCGTTTTTACATACTCTTTGCCGTCGGCCAGGGTGAAGGCCAATTCGAGGGCCTGGTTGGCCCCAGCTTCCTGCATGTGGTAGCCGCTGATCGAGATCGAGTTGAACTTCGGCATGTTCTTGGCCGTGTACTCGATGATGTCGCCAATGATGCGCATGGACGGCGCGGGCGGGTAAATGTAGGTGTTGCGCACCATGAACTCTTTCAGAATGTCGTTCTGAATGGTGCCGCTCAATTGGTCCTGCGACACGCCCTGCTCTTCGGCCGCGACGATATAACCCGCCAGCACCGGCAGCACCGCGCCGTTCATGGTCATGCTCACACTCACTTTGTCCAGCGGAATCTGGTCAAACAGAATCTTCATGTCTTCGACGGAATCAATCGCCACACCGGCTTTGCCCACGTCACCGGTCACACGCGGGTGGTCTGAGTCGTAGCCACGATGGGTTGCGAGGTCAAACGCGACCGAGACACCCTGCCCGCCGCCTGCCAGCGCCTTGCGGTAAAACGCGTTGGACTCCTGTGCGGTTGAAAAACCTGCGTACTGCCGAATGGTCCACGGACGCACCGCATACATGGTGGCTTGCGGGCCGCGGATGTAGGGCGCAAAACCGGGCAGCGTGTTGGCATTGGGTAAATTTGCGGTGTCTGCCGCCGTGTACAGGGCCTTGACGTGGATGCCGTCTGGCGTGACCCAGTTGAGGGCATCCACATTCCCGCCGGGCGCCGATTTGACGGCAGCGCGCGTCCAGTCTGCCAGAGTCGGTGGAGGTGACTTGTCAGATGCAGTGATGGTGTTCGGGGGCTTGATTGACGTGCTCATGTTTGGGATTTTAACTCAGTTCCTGATTTGTAATTATAAATTCAGAATTAAGTTTCGTGTAAACTTGAGGCACTAATCGCAACCATGAACGACCTGCTCTCACCCGACCGGCTCAAGCCCCGCGCTCTTTACGAAGACGTGGCAGAACTGATTCGCCAGCGCATTTTCAGCCGGCAACTTGCGCCTGGCAGCTGGATCGATGAACTCACCATCGCCAAGGACTACGGCATCAGCCGCACGCCACTGCGCGAAGCACTCAAAGTA
>JANMCB010000504.1:0-11751 GCA_031360805.1 Rhodoferax sp. | reverse complement strand
AGCGCGCGGGCAATGGTTTTGACCACGGTCGATTTACCCTGTCCGTTGGCGCCCAGAATGCCAATGCGTTGCCCGGCCAGCACCGATTTGCTGACGTTTTGCACAATCACCGTCGGCGGCACGTCGTCGGGCACATTGCCGTTCTCATCTTCAGGCGGCGGGTAGCCGAAGCTCACGCCCATCATGGACAGCATGGGGTTGGGCAGATTGGCGGGCTCCTTGAATTCGAAGGTGAAATCGGCATCGGCCAGGAGCGGCGCGATCTTCTCCATGCGGTCCAGCGCCTTGACGCGACTTTGCGCCTGCTTGGCTTTGCTGGCCTTGGCCTTGAAGCGGGCGATGAACTTTTGCAAGTGCGCGATCTTGTCCTGCTGCTTGGAATAGGCGTTTTGCTGCAATTCCATCTGCTCGGCGCGCATGTCTTCAAACTTGCTGTAGTTGCCGCCGTAACGGACCAGCTTGCCAGCGTCGATATGCAAGGTGACGTTGGTCACGGCGTCCAGAAACTCCCGGTCGTGGCTGATGACGACCATGGTGCCTTCATAGCGCTTCAACCAGGCCTCCAGCCAGACCAAAGCGTCAAGGTCAAGGTGGTTGGTGGGCTCGTCCAGAAGCAGCAGGTCGCTCGGGCACATCAGCGCGCGGGCCAGTTGCAGGCGCATGCGCCAGCCGCCCGAGAAGCTGTTGACCGGGTTGGTCAACTCTGTCGTCTTGAAGCCCAGCCCCAAAATCAGGGCCTGCGCGCGAGCCGGTGCGTCATGCGCACCCGCATCTTGCAGCGCCATGTAGGCGTGAGCCATGCGGTCGTAATCTTCAGTGGCTTCCGAGGCCGCAACTTCGGTTTGTGCCGCCAGCAGGACGATGTCGCCATCAACGACAAAATCAGTCGCGCTTTGCTCGGTTTCAGGCATGTCCTGCGAGACCTGGCCCATTCGCCATTGGGACGGAATGTAGTACTCGCCAGCGTCTTCGTGCAAGCCGCCGTTTAACAGCGCAAACAAGGAAGACTTGCCCGCGCCATTGCGCCCGACCAGGCCGACTTTTTCGCCCGGATTCAGGGTGACCGTGGCACCGTCGAGCAGAACTTTGGCGCTACGGCGCAGGGTGACGTTTTTAAGGGTAATCACGCAAATCAATCAAGGAGGGGCAGGAGTCATCACATTTCTGACTCCATTTAAAACGCTATGTAATAAATAGCAAACTATCTATATTATACTAGGGCTAGAGGTCAATTTATTAGGTAATTTGGCTTTTTTTGCCACTATTTGCCTTGCAAATTAACCTGTAGGTTAAGTTTTTGACGTGTTTCGGTAAAACGCCTGAAGCGCCTCGCGCGTCAGCAAAAACACCTGGTCGTCGGTGGTTTCGGTTTCCAGCCAAACCACTTCCAATGTGGGAAACGCCGTCTGGAAATGGTCCCGTTCATGGCCGATTTCAAGCACCAACACGGCGCCAGCCGAGAGGTGGCCCAGGGCATTGCCAAGCAGCGCCCGGATGAAGTCCATGCCGTCGGTGCCGCCGCTGCGGTTTCCATCCAGCGCCATCGCCGGTTCGGCCTGGAATTCAAGCGGCAGACTGGCCATGCTTTGGGCGTTGACGTAAGGCGGGTTGCACAGGATCAGGTCAAAAGGCCCGCATGCCTGCAGCTCGGGTGACGTGAGGCCATCGGATTCAAACAGCGCAATGCGCCCGGCCAGGGCATGTTTGTCGACGTTGATCTGAGCCACCGCCAATGCATCTGCCGAAAAATCGGACGCAGCCACGACAACATCCGGGAACGCCATGGCCGCCAGAATCGCCAGGCTGCCATTGCCGGTGCAAAGGTCGAGCACCTTGGTCGTGTGCTCGCCCAGCCACGGGTCAATGCCGCCATTCACCAGAAGCTCTGCAATCAAGGAGCGCGGCACGATCACCCGCTCATCCACATAAAACGCCACGCCCTGCAGCCAGGCTTCGTGGGTGAGGTAAGCCGCGGGTTTGCGGGTTTCGATGCGCGTCGCAATCAGCAGGGCGACTTGTTTCTGGTTCGCGGGTGTGATGCTGCTTTGGCCGGCTGCGTCAGGGCCTTCCAGCGCGGAATCAAGCGGCAGGCCCAGGCGCCACAACACCAGCCAGGCGGCTTCGTCAAAGGCGTTGGTGGTGCCGTGGCCAAAAGCGACACCGGCAGCGCTCAGTTCTGCGGCGCTTTGTTCAATCAGTTCAAGAAGCGTCATGTCGCCGCGACTGCCGCGACTGCCGTGGCGTGTTCGCGTGCCAGGTTTTCCAGCAGGCGCCGGTAAATATTTTTCAAGGGCTCGATGTCGGCCACAGGCAGGTATTCGTCAATCTTGTGAATCATCGCATTGGTGGGCCCAAGCTCAACCACTTCAGCGCAAATCCGTGCCATGAAACGGCCATCGCTGGTGCCGCCAGTGGTGGAAAGCTGCGTCTCAATGCCTGTCTCGGCCATGATCGACCCGCGCACAGCGTTCACCAGCGTACCCGGCGTGGTGAGAAACGGCTGGCCGCCAATCACCCAGGTCAGGTCGAAATCGGTACCTGGCGCGAGGCCATGTTTTTGCAGCACGGATTGCAGCCGCTCTTGCAGACCTTGCGCCGTCGACTCGGTTGAGAAGCGAAAGTTAAAGTCGATTGCCACGGTTCCCGGAATCACATTGCCAGCACCCGTGCCCGCATGCACGTTGCTCACCTGCCAGGTGGTGGGCGGGAAGAAGTCGTTGCCCTTGTCCCACTCCATGCCGACCAGTTCTGCCAACAGGGGTGCCATCATGTGGATGGGGTTTTTGGCCAGGTGCGGGTAAGCGATGTGGCCCTGGACGCCCTTCAGGATCAGCTTGCCGCTCATCGTGCCGCGCCGGCCGTTCTTGATCATGTCGCCGGTGCGCTTGATGGACGTCGGTTCCCCAACGACGCAGTAGTCAATGGTTTCGCCACGCGCCTGAAGTATTTCACAGACCTTCACCGTGCCGTCCACCGAAGGGCCTTCCTCGTCGCTCGTCAGCAGCAGCGCGATGGACAGCCGCGCGGCCGGAGTTGCCGCAACAAACTCTTCAACCGCCACGACGAACGCTGCAATCGAGGTTTTCATGTCTGCCGAACCCCGCCCGTACAGCTTGCCGTCGCGATGGGTGGGCGTGAACGGGTCGCTGTGCCATTGGTCCAGCGGGCCAGTCGGTACGACATCGGTGTGGCCCACGAAGACCAATGTTTTTGCGCCAGCCACGCTGCGCCTGGCCCACAGATTGGTCACCCGAAAGCTGTCTGGCCCGCTCATCAGGGTTTCGACGTCAAAGCCCAAAGGCTTCAAGCGCGCGATGATGATGTCCTGACAACCGCCGTCGATGGGTGTGACGGATTGGCAGGAGATCAGTTGTTCGGCGAGGCGCAGGGTCGACGACATTAGTGTTTGACGTCCAGCGTGATCTCGGTAAATGACGGCTCATCATCCGGGTCTTCCTGCGGCTTGGGCGCTTCGGTGGTGAAGTCGTTTTGCATGCGCCACATCAGGTTGGTGGGCGAATCGGAGTTGAGCAATCCTTCCTTGCGGTCCACCGTGCCTTCGACGATCAGGCGGGCAATGTCGGCCTCAAAGCACTGCGAGCCTTCCGACATGGATTTCTCCATGGCCTCTTTCACGCCGGAGAAGTCGCCCTTTTCGATCAGGTCGGAAATCAGCTTGGTGTTGAGCAAAATCTCGACGGCGGGCACGCGGCTGCCGGTGTTGGTGCGCAACAGGCGCTGCGACACAATCGCCTTGAGCGCGGCGGACAGGTCGCCCAGCATGGTCTGGCGCACTTCCACCGGGTAAAAACTCAAGATCCGGTTCAACGCCTGGTAACTGTTGTTGGCGTGCATGGTGGCCAGGCACAAGTGGCCGGACTGCGCATACGCGATGGCTGCCGACATGGTTTCGCGGTCACGAATTTCGCCCACCAAAATCACGTCAGGCGCCTGGCGCAGGGCGTTTTTCAGGGCGACTTGCAGATTCTGGGTGTCGTTGCCGATCTCGCGCTGGTTGACCACGGACTTTTTGTTCTTGAACAGGAACTCCACCGGGTCTTCAATCGTCAGGATATGCCCCGAGCTGGATTCGTTGCGAAAGTCCAGCATCGAAGCCAGCGTGGTGCTTTTGCCTGCACCGGTGGCGCCCACCATCAGCAGCAGGCCGCGCTTTTCCATGATCAGGTCGCCCAGAATCATCGGCACCGAAAGCGATTCGAGGGTGGGAATGGTGTTGGGAATGAACCGGATCACTGCTGCCACCGAGCCGCGCTGGTGCATGCCGCTCACCCGAAAGCGACCAATGCCGGCCAGCGGGAAACCCATGTTGAGCTCGCCGGTGGAATCAAGCTCCGCCATGCGTTCGGCAGGCAGCACTTCGGCCAGCAGGTTGCGTGGCGCGTCTGGCGGCAACAACTGGCTGTTGATGGGCAGACAGTTGCCGTTGATCCTGATGAGTGCAGGTGAGTGCGCGGACAGGTAAACGTCTGACGCTTTTTTCTCGCTCATCAGGCGCAGGATGCGCTCCATCGTGCCAGAGGGGCTTGCAGGGGGTACGGCTGACATGGTGTTGATCCTCTTTGCGGGAATTGATGGGGCAATTGAACAGTGAGGCCGGGCGTAGCTTGGTGCGAAATCAGTCGCGCAGCAAGTCGTTCAAACTGGTGGTTGAACGCGTCTTGGCGTCCACGCGCTTGACGATCACGGCGCAGTACATGCTGTATTTGCCGCCGGCTTTGGGCAGGTTGCCAGATACCACAACTGAGCCCGCCGGAATGCGCCCGTAACTCACAGTGTCGGCTTCGCGGTCATAAATAGGCGTGCTTTGGCCGAGGTAAACACCCATCGAGATGACCGAGTTTTCTTCCACCACCACGCCTTCAACCACCTCGGAGCGGGCGCCGATAAAGCAGTTGTCTTCGATGATGGTGGGGCCGGCCTGCACCGGCTCCAGCACGCCGCCAATACCCACGCCGCCACTCAGGTGCACGTGTTTGCCAATCTGCGCACAACTGCCCACGGTGGCCCAGGTGTCGACCATCGTGCCTTCATCCACATAGGCGCCAATGTTCACGTAGGACGGCATCAAAATCGCGCCCTTGGCGATGTAGCTGCCGCGCCGCGCGACCGCCGGTGGCACCACGCGCACGCCGGTGGCTTTCATCTGGGCTTCGTCCAGGTGCGCAAATTTGGTCTGCACCTTGTCATAGAAGCCCAGATCGCCAGCACGCATGACGACGTTGTCTTTCAGGCGAAAACTCAGCAGCACTGCTTTTTTGATCCACTGGTGCACCGTCCATTGCCCCACGCTTTGCCGCGTTGCCACCCGCAGGCGGCCGGTGTTGAGTTCAGCAATGACGTGTTCGACGGCATCCGTCAGCGCTTTGGGGGCGTTGGCGATGGTGATATTGGCGCGGTCATCCCACGCGGCGTCGATGATGTTTTGCAGTTGTTGTGTCATGTCAGGAGGTCAAAAGAATCAGGAAAGCGATAAAAGGGGCTTGGCAGAAGTGCGTTGGCAAAACTGGACGATGCGCCGGGCGGCTTCAAGGCATTCGGCGGTTTCAGCGACAAGTGCCATCCGGATCCGTCCCGCGCCCGGGTTATGGCCCGCCACATCCCGCGCCAGGTAGGAGCCCGGCAGCACCGTGACATTGTAAAGAGTGAACAGCGCGCGCGCGAAGGCGGCGTCGTCGCCACCGTCAATTTTTGCCCACAGGTAAAACCCGGCGTCGGGCAGCGCGACGTCCAGAACGGAGGCCAGCACCGGGGTCACTTCGGCAAACTTCTGACGGTACTGTGCGCGGTTGTCCACCACGTGCGGCTCGTCGTTCCATGCGGCGATGCTGGCGGTTTGCACGATCGGGCTCATCGCGCTGCCGTGGTAAGTGCGGTACAGCAGGAACTGCTTGATGATGGCCGCATCGCCCGCGACAAAGCCGCTTCGAAGGCCAGGCACGTTGCTGCGCTTGGAGAGGCTGGTGAACGCGATCAGGTTGCGAAAGTCGTTGCGCCCCAGTTTTTGCGAGGCCTCCAGCCCACTCAAGGGCGGCTCGTCACGAAAATAGATTTCGCTGTAGCACTCGTCAGATGCGATCACAAAGCCGTGGCGGTCGCTCAATGCAAACAGCTTTTCCCATTCAGCAAGTGGCATCACGGCGCCGGTTGGGTTGCCGGGCGAACACACAAACACAAGTTGCGTTCTGGCCCAAACCGCCTCTGGCACGCTGTCCCAATCCGGTGCAAAGTTTTTGGCAGGCACTGCGGGCACGAACCAAGGCTTCGCGCCCGACAAAATCGCTGCGCCTTCGTAGATTTGATAAAACGGGTTCGGGCACACGACAAATGGGGCCCCCACGCGTGCCATTTTATGTGCTGCGCTGCCCCTCGAGGGGGCGTCGCCCGCCTTGGGGCAGCCCGGCGGCGGCCGGGAACTGTCAGAGGCAAACGGGGTGGGGTCGATCACCGTCTGCGCCAGGGCAAACAGCGCCTCGCGTGAGCCGTTCACCGGCAGCATTTGCGTGGCCGGGTTCAGCGCCAGGCCGTATCGGCGATGCAGCCAGCTGGCAAAGGCTTCGCGCAGTTTGATGTCGCCAGCGGTTGCCGGGTACGCTGCCAGGCCACTGGGCTGGGTGCGGGCGGCCGCATCCAGCGCATCCAGAATGAAGACGGGCGTGGCGTGTTTGGGTTCACCGATCCCGAGGCTGATGGGTGGGTAAGCCGGGTTCGGCGTAATGCCCGCAAAAAGTTGGCGCAGGCGCTCGAAAGGGTAGGGCTGGAGGTGGGCAAGCAGGGGGTTCATGTCACGGGGTCAAAAATACCGGTTCGGTGAGAACCTTCGATTATCCAGCCTCGCAACAGCCGTTAGTCGTCGTTTTTGCGGGCGTGCTGGGCAGGCCGCTATTTTGCCGTGCGCTGGCGTCCCCAATTGCGCTGGTGAGCGGATAAAATTAACTTGCAGGTTAATATTTGGCACTTTGAAGGGCAAAAACACGAGAAAAACAAATTAAATATGCCTCTAGCCCTCGTATTTAATAGAGTTATAGCTATTTAATATATAGCATATTATGGCGACATTTGCCTTGGCAAGTCGAGGTGTTACGGCCCGTTTCAAGCCGGTCGGGCACAGGGGCGGCGGGTGGCTCTGGGGCGGCTTCGCACAAGGTATCATTGCCGCCTGTTTTCACCCGCTGCGGCAGCCATCCGCCAAAGCCTGCGGTGACCCTTTCAAATCTAGAGTTCCAGCCAAATCCAACTGCGCCGTGCGTCTCAATTCCATCAAGCTTTCCGGGTTCAAGTCGTTCGTGGAACCCACCACATTCCAGCTGCCCGGGCAACTGGTGGGCGTGGTCGGTCCCAATGGCTGCGGCAAGTCCAACATCATGGATGCGGTGCGCTGGGTGCTGGGCGAGAGCAAAGCCAGCGAGCTGCGTGGCGAGTCGATGCAGGACGTCATTTTCAATGGCACCACAACCCGCAAGGCGTCCAGCCGCGCCAGTGTGGAGCTGTCGTTTGACAACGCCGACCACCGCGCCGGTGGGCAGTGGGGCCAGTTTGGCGAGATTGCCGTCAAACGGGTGTTGACCCGCGACGGCAACAGCAGCTATTACATCAACAACCAGCCGGTTCGCAGGCGCGACGTGCAGGACGTGTTTTTAGGCACGGGCCTGGGGCCCCGGGCCTACGCCATCATCGGGCAGGGCACCATCAGCCGGATCATTGAGAGCAAGCCCGAAGAGCTGCGCCTGTTTCTGGAAGAGGCTGCGGGCGTCTCCAAGTACAAGGAGCGCCGGCGCGAGACCGAAAACCGGCTCTCCGATACCCGCGAGAACCTGACGCGGGTGGACGACATCCTGCGAGAGCTCAACAGCAATCTGGACAAGCTCGAAGCGCAGGCCGAAGTGGCGCGCAAGTTCAACACGCTGCAGGCCGAGGTCACACTCAAGCAGCATCAACAATGGTTTTTGAAGCGCAGCGAGTCAGAAGCCGACCAGGCCCGCGTGAAGGCCGATTCCGAGGGCGCCGTCAACGCGCTGGAAAGCCGTGTGGCTGATCTGCGCCACATCGAGACCGACCTGGAAACCGTGCGTCAGGCGCATTACGCGGCGGGCGACCACGTCAATCAGGCACAGGGGTTGCTGTATGAGGCCAGCACCGATGTCGGCCGTCTGGAGGCGGAAATCCGCTTTGTGGTCGAGGGCCGCCAGCGCGTGGTGCAGCGCCTCGCCACCTTGAAGGAGCAAACCACGCAGTGGGCGACCCGCAAGGACGACGCGCAGACTGAAATCGAAAGCCTGTCCGAGCTGGCCATGGTGGGCGAAGAAAAATCCGAACTGCTGGCCGCCCAGGTCGAAGAGCAGGCGCAGACCCTGCCCGATCTGGAGGATGCCCTGCGTTTGGCGCAGAAGTCCGCCAACGAACAGCGCCTGCTGGTGACGCAGGTTCAGCAGCAGATTCAGGTGCTGGCCGCTGAGCAGCGCAGCATTGAAGAGCAGTCCCGCCAGTTGAACCAGCGCCGCGACAAGCTGGGCGTAGACCGCAATGCACTGGTGGCGCCGGATGAGGCGCGGCTGGTCAATCTGCAAGCCGAACTTGACGCCGCCACCGAAGCCGCTGCCATTGCCGAAGGCCGTCTGCATGAGCTGCAGGACAGCGTGCCGCTGCTGGACGAAGCCCGTCGCGCTCAACAGCAGTTGGCCAACGCCGAGTCAGCCCGCCTGGCCGAACTGAAGGCGCGCCTGGAAGCGCAAAAAGCCCTGCAGGAAAAGGTCAAGACGGATGGCAAGCTGCAACCGTGGCTTGCCAGGCACGGGCTGGAGCATTTGCAGGGCCTGTGGAGCCGCATCCACATAGAACAAGGGTGGGAGAACGCCCTGGAAGCCGCTTTGCGCGAGCGCATGGGCGCGCTGGAGGTCTCTCGGCTGGACATGGTGCGTGGCTTCCTCGGCGCGGGGGGACAGGATGCGCCGCCTGCCAAGCTGGCCTTCTACAGCCCGCCTCTGGCCGCCGTGCCGCAAGCCAGCGCCACGTCGAGCCACGGGTTCAAGCCGTTGGCCGATTTGCTGCGGCTGAACGATGCCGGTCAAACCGCGGTATTTGGCGAATGGCTGCAAGGCTGCTTCACCGCCCAAAGCATGGAAGACGCCCTGCACGGGCGCGACAAACTCCAGCGCGGCGAGGTGATTTTTGTCAAGTCCGGCCATGCGGTGACGCCCCACAGCGTGAGTTTCTACGCGCAGGACTCAGAACAGGCCGGGTTGCTGGCCCGTGCGCAGGAGATCGAAAACCTTGAAAAGCAGTTGCGTGCGCAGGCCCTGATCAGCGAAGAATCGCGCTCGGGCCTGGTGCGGGCCGAGGCGGCCTATGCCGACGCATCACAGCGCCTGATTTCAGTGCGCCGTGAAGCCACCGAGACGCAAAGCCGCGCCCATGCGCTGCAGGTTGAAACCCTGCGCCTGACCCAGTTGGCAGACCAGATGCGCCAGCGCAGCGGCCAGATCGAAAGCGACCTGGCGGAAGTCGATGCGCAACTTGAGGAATTGCAGGAGCGCCGCGTGACGGCTGAAGCGCGTTTTGACGAGCTTGACATGCAACTGGCCGACACCCAGGAGCGCCACGCCAATCTGGATGAAAGGGTCATCGCCTCAGAGCGCAAACTGAGCGACTGCCGCGAGCAGCAGCGAAGCCTGGAGCGCCAGGCGCAGGAGGCCGCGTTCAGCATGCGCAGCCTGGATGCGCGCAAGGCCGAACTGGCGCGGGTGATTGACGCGGCGACGCAGCAGGCCAATTCAATCCTGTCCGAAGAGAAGGGTGCACAGGACGAGTTGACCCGTTTGACCGACGTTGCCGCGCAGGCCGGGCTGCAATCTGCCCTGGCCCTGAAAATGGAGCGTGAAGTCTCGCTGGGTGCCAAACGCAGCGAATACGACGACCTGACCACCAAGCTTCGCGCCAGTGACGAGCGGCGCATGCAGCTTGAGCGCGAACTGGACCCACTGCGCCAGCGCATCACCGAATTTCAGCTTAAAGAGCAGGCGGCGCGCCTTGGGTTTGAGCAATACACCCAACTGCTGCTGGACGCCAAGGCCGAGCTGGAGGTGGTTGCAGCCTCCATCGCAGCAGGCAACGTGCGCCTGGCTGGCATGCAGGGCGACATTGACCGCCTGAACCGCGACATCGCCGCGCTGGGCGCCGTTAACCTGGCCGCGCTGGACGAGCTGACCACCGCGCGCGAGCGCAAGCAGTTTCTGGACGCGCAGAACGCCGACCTCGTCGAGGCCATGACGACGCTGGAAGATGCGATCCGCAAAATTGATGGCGAAACCCGCGAACTGCTCTCAGGGACCTTCAACACCGTGAATGAGCACTTCGGCAAGATGTTCCCCGAGCTGTTTGGCGGAGGCAATGCACGCCTTGTCATTACCGGGGAAGAAATTCTGGACTCAGGCGTGCAGGTCATCGCACAGCCGCCGGGCAAGAAAAACCAGAGCATCGCCTTGCTTTCGGGCGGTGAAAAGGCTTTGACGGCGATTGCGCTGGTGTTCGCGATCTTCCAGCTCAATCCGGCACCGTTTTGCCTGCTGGACGAGGTGGATGCGCCGCTGGACGACGCCAACACCGAGCGATATGCGAAACTGGTTACCAGCATGAGCAAAGAGACCCAGTTTTTATTCATCAGCCACAACAAGATCGCCATGGAAATGGCCGAGCAGTTGATTGGCGTCACCATGCAGGAGCAGGGTGTGTCGCGGATTGTCACGGTCGATATGGAAGCGGCCGTCACCCTGGCCGAATTGGCGTGAGGGCGCAATGTCAATGGCCATGAGTTCCCTGCAGATTGGCCTGGCCGTTGCGGGCGGTCTGGTTTTGGCCGCCGTGGTGGCGCATGGCGCGTGGACCTCGCGCAAAAATGCGCCGTTGCAGGCCCAGCCGGAAGACGCCAGCCTGCCGCCAGGCCAGATTGACCCCACGCTGGGTGTGTCGAATGCCGAATTCGCCGCCGCCGATTTCCCCTTGCCGACCCCTGAGCGCAAGCCCGTGCTGGACGCCCTGATTGACGTCATCGCGCCAATTGCGCTGGACGGTGTGGTCTCGGGCGATGCCGTGCTTGTTGCCATGCCTGCGACGCGGCGTGTCGGCAGCAAGCCATTTGCGATTGAGGGGTTGAACGCAGCACACCAGCATTGGGAAATGCCAGCACCAGGGCAGCGTTACAGCGCCCTGCAGGCCGGCGTGCAACTGGCCAACCGGGCAGGCGCGTTGAACGATATCGAGTATTCAGAATTCGTCATCAAGACGCAGGCGTTTGCCGATGCCGTCAACGGCGCTCCCGAGTTTCCCGAGATGCGGGACGAAGTCGCCCGTGCGCGCGAGCTGGACCATTTCGCGGGTAACCATGACGCCCAGCTCAGCTTCACGCTGCGCGCGCGCAATGCTGCCTGGAGCCCCGGCTACGTGCACCAGAACGCGGCCCGCCTGGGCTTTGTGGCCGGTGTGATGCCGGGGCGCATGGTGCTGCCTGCCAGTGTGGCTGGACTGCCGCCGATACTGGGCCTGAGTTTTGACACCCAGGCGGCCTTGGCAGAAGACCCGGCGCAGTCAGCCCTGCGGGAACTGACGTTGAGCCTTGATGTGCCGCAGGTTGACCGCAGCGAGAGCCCGTTTGTCCGCATGCGCGAAGCCGCCAAAGCACTTGCGCTTGCCATGGATGGACTGGTGACGGACGACAACGGTATTGCGCTGCCGTCCGAC